>CAYTTI010000006.1:12666-21198 GCA_964440675.1 uncultured Coriobacteriaceae bacterium | reverse complement strand
AGCTCTATGACCGCATCTGACGCCATAAGACTGCTTGCAAGCAGCTCTGTCTCACAACCGTCTTCAACCCTGCTTACGCGCGCACCATTGCTGCTAATGACGTAATGAGTCGCAGGCGATGCGGTAACAGAGCGGGGTATACCTGCTGCGGGACGACCAGATGCAGGTACAAACTCTATGCCGCGCTCGGCCAAAACGCTGAGCATACGCATGTTTTCCTCAGGAGGCTGCCCGGATGAATTAAAAAAGGTACCATCCAAATCCGAACAAACCATGCGTATCACAGTACGCCCACCTCTACCTCTGGTGCGGCACCAATTGCCGCAAGCCGTGAAGCGATCGGCGCATAGGAAGGATGCTGCTCCATATGTGACCGATATGCCGGACGGATAATGCGCGCTGAACCGTAGAGCTCTTCCATACGGTGTGCAATCCATCCTGCCATACGGGCGATAGCAAAAAGTGGCGTATGCAAATCCTGGGTAATACCCAGCATGGAGTACACAAAGCCTGAATACAAGTCGACATTGGCGCAGAGAGGTTTGGTAATACCACGCGTTGCTGCAACGATATGAGGAGCTAAGCGCTCAATACTTTCGATGAGGGCAAATTTGTCGTACATGCCCTTATCGCGCGCAAGCTGTTCGGCATAGCGCTTGATGATGACGCAACGCGGATCAGAGTAGGTATAGACCGCATGTCCTACGCCATAGATCAATCCGGTACGATCAAAGGCCTGACGGTTCGCAATCTTTACGAGGTAGTCCTCAATTTCGCCGTCGTTATCCCAGTGTTTAACGTGTGCCGCGATGTCTTCTACCATGGCACCAACGCGCTCGTTCGCGCCACCGTGCTTCGGCCCTTTGAGCGATCCCATGGCAGCGCTGTAGGTTGAGTAAGCATCGGTTCCCGAGGATGAAAGCACTCGGCAGGTAAAGGTTGAATTATTACCCCCGCCGTGCTCAGCGTGCAGCATAAGCATAACGTCGAGCAGCATTGCCTCATCGTGGGTAAAGCCTGCATTGCCGCGCAACACATCGAGGATGGTCTCGGCCATGGAGTAGCCCTCGCGCACGGGAGGAACCACCAATCGACGTCTATCAGCTTGAGCTTGAAGTGCTGAGTGTGCGATAGCTGCGATGCGCGGCAGACGCCCGAGCAACGAGAGTGCAATGTCGATCTCGTGCTGAGGGGAGGTATCATCGGGCTTCTTGTCAAAGGCATAGAGCAGAAGCGATGCCCGCTGCATAACGTTCATAATGGATGTCGAGGCGGTAGAACGTGGGAAGATGTCTAAGTAGCCCACCGGCAATGATCGACGAATGTCTATACGTGCGTTGTAGTCGTTAAGTTGCTGTCGTGTGGGCAGCTTGCCAGTAATCAGCAGATAGCTTACTTCCTCGTAGCCAAAGCGATCGTCTGAGTGAGCGCCATCAACCAAATCGTTAATGGAATATCCGCGCACCAAAAGCTCACCTTCGCAGGGTTCAACCTTGCCATCGACCTTGTTGTAGCCCTTAACGCCTGAAATCGTAGTAAGACCAACCAGCACACCCGATCCATCCTTGTTGCGCAGGCCACGCTTCACATCGTAGTAGTCGTACAGGTCGGGCGGAATTTGGTCGATTGCACTATATCCCTCATACAGCTGATCACTAACGGGAGGTCGACCAAGAACCTCGGAAGGCATAGGACTCGTATCCATACGCCGTTCCATAGCAGAGGTATCTGCCGCTCTTAAAATGGTGCCAAAGGCCTGGCTTGCGATATCGCCTAACATATGCCCTCCTTTGCATCTACAGTCGGAATATGACTATAGGGACTACATGGCTACAGTCGGTACATGACCATAGTTTGCTACACGGCTACAATCGGTACATGAAATTAAAAACGTCCTCGCGCTGAAACGTGATCTGCACCCCAATTCGCTCTGAGAGGGAGGCAAGTTCTTCGGATACGTCCTTAAAGCTCGTATCTGCAGGTGCCAAATCAACAATCATGGTCATGGTAAACACACCCTGCAAAATAGTTTGTGAAATATCTAAGATGTTGATGGTGTGGCGCGCAAGCACTCCCGTTACCGCCGCCACAATGCCCGATCTGTCGGATCCAAGAACTGTTAGGACAGCGCGTTCAGGTGTAGTGGTATCAGTTGCCACAAATACCTCCTCGAGTAAATGCGCATCGCGGGCGATGCGTCGCGCGTGTATGTGCAAGGAGCCGATACGTCGCGCGTACACGTGCAAGAAACTAGGATAATACTCAACGGAGCGCGTACCGTGTACCCAACGGGATACACACCGTGTATTCAACGGGATACGCACCGTGCTTCCGACCTCTCGAATAAGAAGTCTATCGAAAAGAGCGCGACCGCTGCGCGAGAAGCGGTAGGAAGAATGTATAAGGAGACATCAATGCTTGACTTTGAGTGGACATCACCTACTGAGTTCATTTTTGGTCGTACTGCCGAGACCAAGCTTGGCCCGTGGCTCAAAAGCCACCATTTCAGTACCGCCATGATTGTCTATGGCCAGGGCTCGGTGATCTCGAGCGGGCTTTTAGATAAGGTTAAAGCATCGCTTAATGAGGCAGGTATACGCTATGTCGAGCTCGGCGGCATTCGTCCAAACCCTGAAGTAACGACCGCACGCAAGGGCGTGAAATTGGCCAAAGAAGCCAATGTAGATATCATGGTGCCCGTTGGCGGTGGCTCTGTCATCGACTGTGCCAAGGCAATTGCAATAGGTGCCATGTATGAAGGAGATGTGTGGGATCTCTTTGACGCCACCATCGACAAACAACCTACCGATGCCCTGCCCTGCGCAGTGGTACTTACCATTCCTGCTGCTGGCTCTGAGGCGTCTAACTCTGCCGTTCTCTCCAACGATGAGCTTGGCTTAAAAGAGGGTACCAAGGGCGACTTCAATCGTCCCCGAGTAGCCTTTATGAACCCAACATATACCGAAACGCTGCCGGCGTACCAAACTGCAGCCGGCATCACCGATATGTGTGCCCATATTTTTGAACGCTTTTTCTCCTCGTCACCCAACACCGCTGTCTCAGATGAGATTGCCCTGGGGCTCCTACGCTCAATTCGTAGCGCGGCCTACCGAATTATGCGCAATCCACACGACTACGATGCCCGTGCCGAAATCATGTGGGCAGGAACACTAGCACACAATGGCATTTGTGCACGCGGACGCACAGAGGACTGGATGAGCCACGGTCTTGAACACGAGCTTTCTGCTTCAAAGCCCGAGGTAACCCACGGCGCTGGCCTCGCGGTGATCTTTCCAGCGTGGATGCGCCACGTATACCAAGCAAACCCCGCACGCTTTGTGCAGCTCGGCCGAGAGGTATTCGGACTTGCTCCCACCAGCGATGCTGAGGCTGATGCTGTAAATGCCATCGACTGCGTTCAGAACTTTTTCCTCGATCTGGGCATGCCTCAGTACTTAGATGATTTCGGCTTTGTACCTGCAGATATTGAAGTGATGATTGAGCGCTTTATCCAGATAAAAGGTGGCGTATGGCCTGTAGGAAGCTTTATGCCTCTGTATGAGAAGGACGTTCGTGCCATCTATATGTCGGCGTTTAAGCCTACGGCTAGGTAGGCAGAAAATTTTTGCATAACAGCTGTGTCCGCCCATGTTGCGCGCAATTATTTCTCCTGCCCGCAAGATGTCCTCAGGCTGCGATGATTTTGCAGCCTGGGACGTCCCTTGTCGACCGGCGTACACCGAACAAATACTTAAGGCCTTGGCAGAGCTTGAAGCGAGCGACCTCCAAAAACTATGGGGTGTCAGCGATCGGCTGTTTGCCACCGCCTATCCCCTCTTGCAGCAGCTCGTGCACGTTGGAATTCCTCACAGCTTAAACGGTATCCCGCCGAGGCATGCAAGTCTCTTTAGTCCAGCACTGTTTTCCTACCAAGGGATTCAGTACACCCATATGGCACCCGCTGTTATGAGTGACGATGATCTGGCGTGGATAGCTGACCATCTACGCATTATTTCTGCCCTGCATGGCTGCGTGCGCCCCTTTGACGCCATCATGCCCTACCGACTCGAGATGGCTCACAAGCTACATGTCGGGTCTTACAAAACGCTCTACAAGTTTTGGGGCACAGCCATTGCTGACGATGTATGTGTGGGTCTAGACACTACCGAGGTGCCTGCAGTAATTAACCTAGCGAGCGTAGAATATGCTCAGGCAGTGCTTCCCTACATACCCTCTCAAATAAAGGTATACACCTGCATATTTTGCGAGGAGCTACGCCACGGCAAGCCCATCCAGCGCTCAACCGCAGCTAAGGCAGCACGCGGCAGTATGATTCGGTGGATGGCAGAAAACAAAATAGAAAGCCCTCAAGAGCTGCAGCACTTCGACGTAGGTTATCGTTTGAGTACAGAGCTTTCCAATACAAACACCCTCGTCTTTCTCAATAAGAAGCTCTCTTTATAACGAAGCTTTCTTGCCAGCGACCTCATACTCTTGCTAACGAAACTTTCTTGCCGGCGATCTCATATCCCCAACTATCCTCAACTTTTTTACTAATATCCTCAACTTTTGCAGACGTTTCGTACATATAGAACGGGTATGGTACATACATAGAAAACAAAAACGCGGTAAGGAGGATCGAGTGCGCAAATTTATGCAAAGTCGTACCGGCCTCGACGAAATCAACGCCATATGTGCCATTGCCGGCACGATGCTACAGGTTTGCGCAAACGCAACCAACATCCTTATGCTGTCGTGGGCAGCAATCGCTCTGTGGCTCTTTGTCCTCATGCGCGCACTCACCCCTGCTATACATGGAGCAGCTCGCTCGCAAGGATATGCCACCAAGCAGGCCAGTGCGAACAAGGCAGAACGTATGCAACAAACAGCGCGAAAAATTTGGTCTGAGCGAAAGGAAAAGCGCCACTACCGCTGCAAAACCTGCGGCACCATCCTTTCGGTACCACGCGGCATTGGCAAGGTGCGTGTTACCTGCCCTAAGTGTCACACCACCATTGAACGCAAAGCCTAGCCGTGCTAAGCAAAGGTGCTAAACAGCAGCGCTGAGTAACAGTGATAGCGATGATGCCTGCGTCCCTATACAGGTGCATCCCTATGCAGGTGCATCTCCGTCATCCATGATGCCTACACCCAAGCGCTCACGAAATAGCTCATTCACACCATCGGGTGTTGTACCGAGCGCGACTGCCAGCTCAGAAAACGAGCGGGATGAGGCCTCGCGCAAAATGCGTTCGTAGATGACCGAAGGCTTGCGCCCGGCGTCACGGGCATCTTGAATACGACTACGAAAGGTTTTTACAATCCTCAGGGAATCCGCACAGCTTCCCTCTCGAATCATCTCGCGAAAATATTGCTCTTCTGCCATACCACTATGCCCGGTACAGCTATCAATTTCGAGCAAGGGGTACGAATCGATGGTAGCAAGTGCCTCATCATGCGATAGGATAGGACGGAGCTTTCCTTCCGACGTTATAGGAAGGCTAATAACGAGTGCATGCCGTCCAGCAATAGGCATGAGACGGTACGCAGGGTAGGGATCATCCGTCACTCCTTCTACCTTGCATACACCCTGACCGGGATGAACTACGTACTCCCCCGCTGCATACATACGCCACCACCCCTCCTTTTTGCCTTATACTATATCATCTTTTGAGGAAGTGCCCACAAAAAACGGCGTTTACCTGCTACGACATGAACAGACCAACATGAACAGACAGGAGTTGGGAATGGATCAGAAAGCCCTCATCGATATGCTGGAAAGCGTTGCAGCCGGAACCTTAGAACCCCGAGCAGCAGCCAAGCAAAGTGCTGTTGAGTCTATCCGTGATTTAGGTGGTGCTCAGATCGATTTACGGCGCGAACAGCGCCAAGGCGTAACAGAGGGTATCTACGGTGCGGGAAAAACTGCCGCTCAAATTGCTGGGATCATCGAAGCGTTGGTAGATGCAGGACAGACCCATGTACTCGCAACGCGGGTAGACCCTCAAAAAGCTCATGAGGTGCAAACTCAGCTCCCCCAAAGCATGAACTACTGCTACTACGAGGTGCCCGAGCTTATAGTTATTGGGGGCGACCACCAACCAAGTGGCATCGGTACCATTCTCGTTGCATGTGCGGGAACCTCCGACTTACCCGTAGCAGAAGAAGCTGCTTATACAGCACGCTTTTTAGGCAATGAGGTCGAGCTTGTAAGCGATGTGGGTGTCGCAGGAATCCACCGCCTACTTGCACGGACGAAAGATATTGCCAATGCAAGTGTGATCATCGCCATTGCTGGTATGGAAGGTGCCTTGGCAAGCGTTATAGGCGGCATGGCATGTGCGCCGGTGATTGCTGTTCCTACAAGCGTTGGTTACGGTGCCAGCTATGGAGGACTTGCCGCACTGCTTGCCATGTTAAATAGCTGCGCGTCGGGTACATCGGTGGTCAACATTGATAATGGTTTCGGCGCGGGTTATCAGGCTCATCTGATCAACCACATAGGACAGCTAGACAGCCTTGGCTAACCCTTGGCCAACTCAACCACACGAGACGCCTGAGCAGCCTGGGCAGCCTGGGTAGGCTGAACTAACCCAACCACAGGATGCCTGGGCAGCCTGGGCTACCTACAGCAGTTCGCAATCCAGCTGATCAGGTTTTCGGCATAGCTGCCGCTCCGCTCACACGGAATGCATCCCGCATCCCACACGGGCGTGAACGTACAGCTCTCTATTCCGTCATAAGCCTCGAGGCACAGCACAAGATTTGCCTCCTGCACCAAAGTTGTTGCGTCTTGCTGCATCCCAGTGTGTATCCGCCAGTGCTGCGCTACTTGGACCTTCCCAAACCCATCGTATGTGTTCGATAAATAATAGAACGGGCTATACATGTTCTGGCGCGTTTGCATATCGCTTCCCCATGAGTCGAGCTCTGCTATATCGCTGGTATATGCTGCTGGGTATGAAGCGTCCCAGTTGGTGAGGCTCGCGTAGACATCTTGGTTATCGTTAAGCAAGGTACACGTGGCAATGTCGTAGTGCATGGATTCAATGCCATCCACTCCAAAGAGTTGATTCGTAGACTTGCTGCAGTCCAATGCGTCAAAGGCACCCACATCCTGCGTCGGTGTGCGGCAATGCGCCACATAGGCCCCGAGGCTGGCAATTTGTACCGAGGAATCTAACGTGTTAAGGTCAATCCAGTGATAGTCAGTATTGAGCGCCGCAAGGTATGCCTCAACACTTTCGTAGTCTTGCGGGTTTGTCTGCTGCACATCCTCTGTACTGTATTCCGCTAAAGAAGCATCCGTTGTCGCTCCCCCAGGAAAAACCGCGGCAGATTGAGTTGAAGCACGTTGAGTTGAAGTATCAACAGATACGGAAGCTTCTGTCTGTTGAACAAACGCAGTGAAGGAATCCTCCACCAGGCTCAAAATATAGTCATAGTAGCTTCCTGCGCCGTATATAGCATCCTGTGTTTCGTTGAGCTCCAAGCGTTCTTGTGCGCTATTGGTAAGGCCGAGGCTATTAAGATGCTCCGCCCAACTAGCCGCTAAGTCTCGTGAAAGCTGATGAGTGAAGCTACCTTCGGCTCGACTGTCCTGCGAGCTATACTGCCCCATCATCCACTCGTAGGCACCGTTAGCACTATCGGTCGGAATAATCGGACACCAGCTTGCCGAAGCATATATCGCATCGGATATGGCATTGCCC
Organism: uncultured Coriobacteriaceae bacterium; assembly: GCA_964440675.1. GTDB lineage: Bacteria > Actinomycetota > Coriobacteriia > Coriobacteriales > Atopobiaceae > CADBMC01. The sequence continues at coordinate 13,486 of CAYTTI010000006.1, read as the reverse complement.
GCCGTATCGTAGATGGCCGCACCAATCTCATCTAGATAGGGCTGAAAGAGCTCAGAGTCTCCCGTTGCTCCTAGCAGCACGCTGAGCGCCCCTCCAGCACCGCAACCTGCTGTTGCTATATGCTCACACGACCCGGGTAGACTCTGCGCGTTCAGGCGCAAGAAACGCACCACTGCTTTGGCATCTACCAAACCCCAAGGGACGCCGCCCGGTATAAAGGTATCAGTTGATGACTCATAGACGCTCGAGCGACCCCGCAAACCCGGATACACATAGATAATGCCTTGGGAGAGATAGTCGGCAAGGCTCCCCTCCACATAGGAGCTTGGAGCAGTTTGCGCAGCAAAATCTCTTACGTTAATAGGAATGAAGAAGGGAGCATTGGTTGCCGTATAGACGCCAATGCGCGCATCTTCGTTCACCGCACAGCTAAACACCCTGCCGTGCTCTTCCGCATCAAAATAGGCACCAGGAACAAAGATGCCGAGCGTCTCATAGAGCTCAGAGACAGGATCTGCACAATAGGGGACATTGAGCTGGTAGTATACGTCGTCTTTCTCGTTATACCTCCAGTTACCCATATCGAGCTCAAGCCCTGTTGTAACTGATTGCGCCTGTTCTGCGGTATCGCTTGTTTCGGCCTGCGTTGTTGCAGCCACCTCTCCACGAGAAGATGAGGCACAGCTCGCAAGGCCTGAGCCTACACCGAAACTAGTTGCCAGCGCGAGAAAACTGCGTCGCGTAAGCTTGGGGCTCGGAGAGCCTTGCTTCGCATGAGTTGTCCTACGTAGCCCCTTTGGCATACGTAGGCTCTTTGGTC
>CAYTTI010000006.1:0-12566 GCA_964440675.1 uncultured Coriobacteriaceae bacterium | reverse complement strand
CTGTTAGCCTACTCAGCTCTGTTGACCTATCCGACCTTGATTTGCTTGTTCCCGTCATAAGATAAGAGACTTCCTGTTGCCTGCGAAGACACTGATCGCTCAGGATAGCTTTGCAGCTATACAGAAAACGCGGGAGTCACCTAAGCAACCCCCGCGCCAGCGTGATTATGAATGACGCCTACTAGACTTTGCGTACGGCGGACGCTTGCAGCTTACCATTCTGACCAGTAGTGATTTCAAACTCGACGGCTTGACCTTCATCGAGGGTCTTGAACCCGTCCATCTGAATCTCACTGTAGTGAACGAACAAGTCGTCACCATCTTCGCGAGAGATGAAGCCGTAGCCTTTGTCTGGATTGAACCACTTGACCGTACCCTGTGCCATGACGAACCTTTCTTTTCTGTCCTAAGGACACCAAAAACGAATGCTGCCTCTTAAGAGGCTGCATTACAGAGTGTATACCACCCACCTCGTTCGTGATGGCAAAAATCTCCAAGCACAGCTATTAGATATGTGTATGATTCGCAATTCGACACGACGAAGGCTTCTATTCCTACAGGTCAGATGGGTGCTCGAGCTTAAGATGATCAAATGCTCGCGGGGTTGGGCGGCGCCCCTGTGGCGTACGTACCATGAGTCCTTGCTGCAGAAGATACGGCTCGTACACATCCTCCAAGGTGTCAGGATCTTCTCCTACCGCCGCAGCAATAGTGGTAAGACCTACGGGTTTGCCTTGGAAGGTTTGTGTCAGAGCTTGCAAGATACACTTATCCATCCAATCCAAGCCAAGTTCATCAATTTCAAAAAAGGACAGAGCCTCAACAGCTACCTGTCCAGAAATGATGCCGTCTACCTTCACCTGTGCATAATCACGTACGCGCTTGAGAAGCCGATTGGCGAGGCGTGGTGTACCACGACTACGACGCGCTATTTCCCGCGCTCCCTCATTGCTTATCGCAACACCCAAGATTCCCGCAGAGCGTACTACGATAGACATCAGTTCGTCACAGCTGTAGTAATCCAACCTGTAACTTATACCAAAACGATCACGGAGCGGCCCCGTAAGAAGACCTGTGCGCGTTGTCGCACCGATGAGGGTGAAATGCGGAATGTCGAGGCGTACCGAACGTGCGGCAGGACCTTTACCGATAACGATATCAAGGGCAAAGTCCTCCATCGCTGGATACAGAATTTCCTCTACCGAGCGATTAAGGCGGTGGATCTCGTCGATAAACAAAACGTCGCCCTCTTGCAGATTGGTAAGCATGGCTGCAAGATCGCCCTGTCGCTCGATGGCAGGCCCGCTCGTAGTGCGTAACATCGAGCCCATTTCGTTAGCAACAACACCAGCAAGCGTAGTTTTGCCCAAACCTGGAGGTCCAGAAAAAATAACGTGGTCGAGCGGTTCGCGGCGCTCGCGTGCCGCAGCTATAAGAACACGCAAATTGTTACGTATGCGTTCCTGACCACAATACTCAGCAAGTGACTGTGGACGCAAGCTGCGATCCTGGTCAAGATCGTCTGCCGTTAACTCACCTGTCATCGATGGAGGCTCTTGAGGCTCGGAAGGTGGAGAAACCTTGCTAAAGAGATTTTTGGATGGATCGACCTCCCACATTAGCTACCACCTCCAAGTTTTTTCAGTGCCACCGATAAAGCATCTTCAACACGACTCACGTCCGCAAGCCCATCAAGTGCGAGATTAGCTTCCTCAGCCGTAAATCCCATCGAGAGTAATGCGCTATGTGCCTGTGCCAGAACACTTTGCACAGCCGGTGGGACGGATGTTATGCTTTGCTCACTCGCTTGGACAAGACCGGAAAGCTCAGTACTACCCGAGAATGCATTTTGGAGCTCCAGCACCAAGCGTCCTGCCATTTTGCGTCCCACGCCAGGAATCCTTTGCATGCGCTTAGTATCTCCTGCGAGAGATAGAGCGGCTAAGTCCTTTGCAGAGTAGGTTGAAAGTACCGACAGAGCCACCTTTGGCCCCACACCAGAAATAGCACATAAGGTATCAAAGAGCGTGCGTTCTTCCCGCTCGGCAAAGCCATATAACGAAGGTATCCCATCACGTACAAGCAAACGTACGTATAAGGAAACACTCGTATCGATTGTGGAAAGCGCTGCTGATGTAGCAGAGGATATACCCAACTCATAGCCCACGCCCGCTGCTTCTATAACAGCATGCGAAGCACTGAGCTCAACAAGCATCCCGGTGAGCTGCACAATCATGATGTCTCAACCTCCACCTGCCGAGCGCTACGTGTCCCTTGCTGAGCGCTACGTGCCACTTGTTGAATGCCTTGTCGAGCGCTACGTGCCAGCTGAAATGTTCGCGCAAAATGAGCGTGGCACACTGCCACAGCGAGAGCATCGGCAGCATGATCGGGCTTTGGCTCGTGATCGAGCGCTAAGAGCTGGCGAACCATGTAGCTTACCTGTTGCTTATCTGCACTGCCGGTACCAGTAACTGCCTGTTTAATCTGCATAGGAGTATATTCTCCTACTTCGAGATTACATGAAGCCCCTGCCACAAGCGCTGCCCCTCGAGCATGCGCCGTCCATATGGCAGAGCGTGTATTGCGCCCAAAAAATATCTCCTCAATGGCCATGGTCTTTGGATAATAGCGCTTGACGACTTGACAAAGCTCACGGTAAATACGACCCAAGCGATCGGCAATGGAATCGTGTGCTGTCGTGCTTATGCAACCATAGGCTCGCGCGCGACAAAGACCTCCCTGCTCTTCGACAACGCCCCACCCCGTATGCGCAAGGCCAGGATCGATCCCAAGGATTACCACGAATTCCCTCCCATCAGAACATACGTTCCCCAAACATAGCATATCGTAGCTATATACGAAGGCAGAGATTGCTAATTGCGAGAGAACAATCCAAAGTCGAACAAGTCATCAGTACTGCTCAAACCACCAAGCCCAAGCTCCCGTAGCAGAGCAATGAGGTCGGCCATGCTGCCTGGAGCTATGGGAAGTGCCTGTTGAGCCCCTTGCCTCCAGGGTAAGACGTCGGGCTCGCTAAGCACAACTTGTTCCTGTGCCAGCTCCTCCTTTTGGTGCATACTATCGTGCCACGCATTTGCGAGCGGCCAATCACACTCGGCCAGGCTTCTGTCGCTCACTACCGGATAGGCAGGAGCTCCGCGCCGCCACAGCTCTGTTGTTTGAACACGATCAATAATTGCAGATACGAGCTCAGGCTGATGCTGATCCTCACTGATGGTGGTCAAGCCCATCCGACGCTCAATATAGAGCAGCAAGATAGCATCGATACCGTTGAGCAAAGCTGCAGGAGCCGCAGGAGGCACCCCTTCGGGAACGACATCGGGCAAGATAATGCGCTGCAGAGCACGTCTTGGTATAACCGGCGATATAGATGTGCGATGGCGACCCAGCAGTTCAATATCTGTTCGATATACATCTCCAAACGGTAGATAGGTGCAGGCAATTTGTTCGCGCCAGGGCTCGAGTGCAAGTCCCGTTTTATCGGCTGCACCCATGGGAAGCCAACCCTGCTCCTGAGAAAGGGTGTAGGCGATGATCTCCGCTAGTTTGTTCCCATTGACAGTTGGTGAACTCCCTAGAGCGCCGCTCACAGCTACGCTACGCGCAGTATCAAGCGTCTTCGAGCTGGTTGTAATATCTGTAGCTTCAATGCGAAGGTTGTGTGTTAAGAAGCGACAATCTTCTCGAGCAGCCTCATCTTGTGCAGCAATGAGCGCACGCACCCGGGTGGGGCCAAGCGCGTCCACCAGTAGTGCCGCAAGAGTGCTCGTTTGCATATCGCCCGTCAGTACACAGTAGACACCTCCCGCTCCCACTTTTTCCACCAAATCGCGTACTGCGAGCTGCAGGCTACTCCACAAAAACGGAATCCGCTGATACGACGGAGCCGAGATACGAACGCTCATAGGCCCCTCAAACAAGGGGTTAATATCGCAACATACCAGCGCTTCTTCAAAGGATGGGGCAACACAGGCAAGCTCGCCCCACGGTGCCATCACAAAGCTACCACCTGCAAACACCTGCTCGCCATATCCACCGATGCTGCCTACTGCAACAAACCACGCATTGGCTGCAGAGGCATCCTGCGTAAATACGCCGTCAGCAACGGCAGGTGCAAGCATGGTTGCCTCATCGTTGGTGTTACAGGAAAGTGTCGATAGGTATATGATGACATCGACTGAGGTTTCCCCCTGACAGAACAGCTCAAGCGACTCTGGATCGACCACAACACCAAAATCTATGTCGTTGGCAGAAAAGATCATGGGAGCATCTTCGATCTCCACGCCTGCCGTAAGCGCCGTCTCCATTGCCTCCGCCCGCAAGGGAAACACACTGCCATCTCGAATGAGCAGTACCTCTGCACCGACAAAGCCTGGCATATTCAACGACATAGGTACCAAGGCAGCGATGGGCAAACGCTCTACCAGCTGCACTATGGCATGGGTCACGTCTACCAAAAAACCTTCAGAGCCAATTAAGCCTCCTGTATGAGGGCCAGTCAAAACAGTGAAGGGAAAAATTGCAAGCTCTGCCCCTTGGGCTGCTGCAAGCGTCGCCTGATCGCACATGCGATCCACTACTGAGGCAAAGTCCCCAACGGCTGAGTCTATTTGCAGAATAGCAATTTTCATAACCCGTCCTTCCTGTATGCTCGCCATAATAGACCAGCGAACACGCTTTGTGTTACCCAAACACCGCCGTTGAGCTACCAAGACAGCTACCATGGGCTTACAGGCGCGCTATGATGCATGGTGTGCAGCAAGAGAAGGGACAGGCATGCAGGTTCATATTTCAGTTAATGATCTGGCGGTAGAAGCTAACTTTCGTGAATGCGATATCGAGACGATCTTTAAGCCACTCGTCCGACGCTGGACATCTTTGCGAAAAATGCAAGATAGACGTTTGATTGTGCTGATGAGTGCCCCTCCAGGCACAGGCAAAACAACATTGGCGCTGTATCTATCACAGCTTTCTCTCGACATGGACGACGCCATTCCCATTCAAGCTGTCAGCATGGATGGGTATCACTATCCCAACGCCTACCTCGACAGTCACAGCTATATAGAAGATGGCACCACCATTAGCCTGCGCTCACGCAAGGGAGCCTTTTTTACCTACGACCTTGCCGGCTTACAAGAGGGCTTAACCGATGCGCGCAACGAATGCCCGAAACGCTGGCCAAGCTACTCTCGGCTTAGCCACGATGTCGAGCCCTGCACGCTTGAAATAGAAAAGGACATTCTCCTTGTCGAGGGCAACTACTTTCACCTTACAGAAGATGGATGGAACGATATCGACAAGCTTGCCGATGAAACGATGTTCATTACGGCACCCGAAGCTATGTTACGCGAGCGCTTAGTGGGTCGTAAACTCCAAGGCGGCGCAACGCGACAAGAGGCAGAAGCCTGGTATGAGCAATCTGACGGACGCAATGTACGTAAGGTACTCGCACATCACAAACCAGCTCCCATAGAGCTCGCACTCGGGCATGACGGAAGCTACACCCTTACGAAAGGTAAGGAACTGCTAGACGAGTACTACGTGGCCCTCTGAACCTAATAGCTCGCATATCTCGGCGTATAACGAGCCGTTCGAGGCATCAACTTTGCCAGGAAGCTCCATCAGCATCATGTTTCCCGATGATTCCTCTACGCGCAGCTCTACCCGGTCGAGCCCTTTATAGCGCTTCAGTACTGAGGACAGTCGCTCGAGAAATTGTCGGTTACAGAGGTGGCTTGACATCAGCACCTCAAAAATACGTTGTTTTCGCGTGGTAGCATTGAGTTCAATTGGCTCCACAACGTTCACCATAAGTTGTGTGCCGCGATCGTCGCGCTCGAGCTTGCCGCGCATCCTCACGAATACTTCTTTGCCATAGCTCTGCTGCTCATCGGTCTGTCCCATAAGCATCGATCGATATTTGCGGTAGACCTTAGGGAAGATAACGCAGGTAAGCTCGCCCTCTAAGTCCTCCAAGCTCACAATGGCCATGAAATCACCGTTCTTGGTTGTTTTTTGCTGAATATCAGAAACCATACCGGCGACCCACACTCGCTTGCCATCACCTACCTTGTAACCCGTAGTGATCTCTCCCGTATAGCTATCGGTTTGTTCAACAGATGCATGTAAGTCCGCAAGGGTACAGTCGCGCGCCTGCATAAGGGCGTGCTCGTATGGACGTAAGGGATGGTCGGATACATAAATGCCTAATACTTCACGCTCTTGAGCGAGCTTAATGTTGGACTCCCACTCAACCCCGTCGGGCTCGGGAACCTGCATCTCAAAACCCGACCCCGCCACATCTCCAAACATGTCAAAGAACGACGCTTGTCCCTGTGCCCTGTTTTTTTGCTGCCGCGATACCGCATCGATAACGTTCTCTGGGTTCTCCTTGTTAACAAAACTCATGAGCTGCATGCGGGTATACCCGGTAGAGTCGAATGCTCCTGCCTTAATAAAGGCCTCTATAACTCGCCGGTTTGCCGTGCTTATATCCACACGGTTACAAAAATCGTGCAGGTTCTTGAATGGTCCACCACGTTTGCGTTCTGCAATGATGGCATCGGCCACACCCTCGCCAACCCCTCGAATGCCGGCAAAGCCAAAGCGAATGCCCTCCGAAACTGCAGTAAAGTCTCGACCGGACTCATTCACGTCAGGAGGCAAAATTGCAATACCCTCATGGCGACACGCGCTAATGTAGTGAACGATTTTGTCCGTTTTACCCATATAGCTCGTGAGCACTGCCGCCATGTACTCACGCGGGTAGTGAGCCTTAAGCCATGCGGTCTGCATAACCAAGATGGCATAACCGGCAGAGTGGCTCTTGTTAAAGGCATAGGAAGCAAATTCGAGTACATCATCCCAAATGTGCTGGGCAATGTCTCGGCTGTAACCATTGCGCTCAGCACCGTTCATCCAGTGCTCGTAGGTGGTTTCCTCGCGACCATCTTCCCAGTTATATACGATATCCGTGAGTAGCTTGATCTTCTTTTTAGCAACAGGTTTGCGAATACGAGAGTCCGCCTCTCCTGCAGAGAAGCCGCTCATCTTCATCGAGATTTGCATAACCTGCTCTTGATAGACAATCGTTCCGTAGGTCTCAGAGAGAAGATCGGCCAGGCGCTCATCGTAGTATTCAACCTGTTTGCGCCCATTCATCCTGTCAATGTAGTCGGTAACCATACCCGCACCCAAAGGACCGGGACGATAGAGAGCAATAAGAGCAACTACCTGCGAATACATCTTTGGACGCATGTTCTGGATGGTAGCGGTCATCCCAGCAGATTCGATTTGGAACACACCTGAAGTGTGTCCGTCAGCCATGAGCTTAAAGATAGCCGGATCGTCAAAGGGGATGTTGTCCACATCAACATCTATCCCGTGGTTCGCCAAAATATTTTGGCGTGCCTTAGAGATAACGGTAAGGGTCCTAAGCCCCAAAAAGTCCATCTTCAAAAGACCCATATCGGCAATTGAATGACCTTCGTACTGGGTAATTTCTACGCCACCCTTGGTATCCAGCTTAGTGGGAACATGGTCGTTAACAGGGGTAGGGGTAATAAGCACGGCACAGGCATGCACACCTTCTCCGCGCGTAAGTCCTTCAATGGACATGGCCGTATCGATAATGTGTCGTGAATCAGGATTTTGCTCGTAGGCCTCAACAAAGTCGGGATTGTAAAAGTCGGTATTTTCCTTGTTGAGCACGTCACGAATATGCACACTTGGGCTTGGGCTCACCATTTTTGAAAGCCGTTGCGCCTCGTACAAGGGCTGGCTCAACACGCGTGCCGCGTCGTTTATGGCCTGTTTAGCCTTGAGCGTTTGGTAGGTAATAACGTGGCACACGCGGTCGGAGCCATACAGATCGCGTACGTGTTGAATAACTTCTAGGCGCCGCTCATCGTCGAAATCTATGTCGATATCGGGTAGTTCTGCGCGTTCTATTGAAAGGAATCGCTCGAACAGGAGTCCGTGTTCAAGTGGATCGAAGGTAGTGATATCTAGGGCATAGGCAACGATGGAACCTCCTGCAGAGCCACGCCCTGGACCCACGCCAATACCGTTGCGTTTTGCCCACTGAACGTATTCCTGCACAATCAAGAAGTAGTCGGCAAAGCCCTTGTCACAAATGATCTCGTACTCGTACTCAAAACGGTCGAGCACGCGGATGCCTGCAACAAGCTCCGTACGCCAGTTCTCACCATATCTTGTAACGAGACCCGCCTCACACTCCGAGCGCAGGCGCTGCTCTGAGCTTTCTCCCTCCTGCAAGTCGGGAAATGTGGGTAGGTAGGTATTCGACCAATCGAGACGATAGTTGCACTTACGCGCGACTTTTACAGTGGTATCGCAGGCCTCAGGACACCAGTCGAAAAGCGTGCGCATCTCCTGCTCGCTCTTAAGAAAGAACTCCGTACCCTCCATGTGGTAAACCGACGTGTCATCGATGTTGGCTGCCTTGCCAATACAGTCGAGTACGAGCTGGGTTTGTGCCTGATCACGGGTGAGGTAATGCACGTCGTTCGTAGCCACAACACCAATCTCGAGCCTGCGCGCCAGTGCTACAAGCTCCTCAGCCATGCTCCTATCCGTAAAACCTCCGCTATACGAGAGGCCATGGTCTTGAATCTCGATATAGAAATCGTCACCAAATATTTCTTGGAAGCGTCGCGCCCACCTCTCCGCTTCAACAACATTGTGCTGCTGAATCATTTGAGGAATGATGCCTTGCACGCATGCTGAGGTGCATACGATACCTTCGTGGTAGCGGCGCAGCATATCAAGTGTGGTGCGTGGTTTGTAATAGAACTGATCGATAGCGGCTTCGCTCATCATCTTCATGAGATTGGCGAAGCCACCCTCATCCTTTGCTAACAGAATGAGGTGATAGCGATGCTGTTTTGCCGCCACCTTCTCAATCATATCGTCGGTAATAAAGTAGGCTTCGCAACCAAAAATAGGCTGAATAGTGGGTGGGTTTACATCGTCTATAGAGTTGCGCTGCCTCCAGTGCGCCATGTCGCGCTCCCACTGAGCGTGTATGCGCGAGAGAAAGGGAGCATGTTCTGCATCCTGCTTGGGCTCTTGAGGAATCTGACCCGCCTGCAAGGCAGCGATGTCGCGCTCCCACTGCTGATAGATGTCGGTATGGGTATGGTACGAACGACAGGCCATATCGAAATCGGGAATGCCGTATAAATACCCATGGTCGGTAAGGGCAATGGCAGGCATGCCCAGCTCGACAGCACGCTGAACGAGATCGTCGATGCGCGTTGCAGCATCGAGCAGAGAAAATTCCGAGTGATTATGCAAATGAACAAAGGCCATAGAAAAGATCCCTACCTCATATGAGAACGCGCGTAAGTACTAGAGCGCGTATAAGTATTAAACCGCATCGGCATTAAAGCTCATAGGTATTAGAACGCACAGGTATTAAAACTCATAGTCCAAAACTGTTGGCTCACCCGGCGTGTCCGCACGCTCCACACACACAAACTTGCACACCACCTGTTCAAAGCCCTGTCTTTTGAGTATGTCTGCATAGAAGGAGGCTTGCAGCTGGTGATGCTGGTACAACTCAGGTAGGTCTTGGCTACGATTACCTGTTTTATAATCGATAACCAGGGCCTTGGTGCCATCCCAAGCAAGCAAGTCGATAAAACCTTCTGCATAGCTCCCATGTTCCGCATCGACTTTCACAAAGAACGGAACCTCGCTCGATATATGAGGCCACTGCAAGACCTCCTTGCGCACACGCGAATGAACCCACAAATCGAGCGCAGCTACCAAGCGTTGTTTCGACCGTTTCTTAAGCGACCAGGTTGCTACGCTCGCAGCAATCTGGGCATCCGTTGGCTCTCGACCAGATTCGATCATGGCCTGTGCAAGCTGATGAAAGGCAGAGCCAATTGAGGTTGCCTTATCCTCATCTTCTGTGTGAGCACGCTCCAGGATCGCACCGTCCTCATCAAACTCGGCTGCTTGTCCTGCTAACCGTGTAGCTATGTTTGCCTGTGAGGCTCTGCTTGCCTGTGAGGCTTTGCTGTGAGTGAGCGCGAGCGGTGTGTGATGGGAAGCAGCAAGTGATGAGAAGCTAAAGGTATCGCGCGCTTGCGTGTAGGGCTCTACAGCACACAGGGCCTGCGCCAGTCCATCTTCGGGCTGTGCCGCATACATCTCGAAGGTGGGGGCTTCTCCTGGTGACCCATCCTCTGCCTGGGTAGCGCTGTCATACAGATGAGCACAACTTGCATGTATCCCATCGAGAGCAGGGATGGCACCGCCAGAATCGATAAGGTAGCCCCCGTCCGCTAAAGAAAGTGATATGCGCTGTGTTTGGATGGTATAACGCTGCGCAGCGTCTGCCCCAGGATAGGCATAGCCCACCTCGTGTGTCGTCGTCCCCACATCGGGCAAATGCCCCGCATACAGGGCGCGCAACACTTGACTTTGCAAATCCGTTCCGCTCAAGGCCTTCTTTGAGAGAACGAAATCCGACACAAGCATGACAGCTTCTTGTGCACGAGTAAGGGCAACGTACAGTTTGCGGGCATGTTCTGCCTCGTCTCCTTCTTGTATGCGTCTGTGTAAATACACAGCCCAATCAGATTTGGTAACACGCGGGAGCTCTTTATCCCTATCTCGCTGAAACACGCCTTTAGGAGCATCTTGAGGTACGTAGGAGCAACGTACTTCCCCCCTATGAGCGTCAAGCTTGAGTCCGCCTTTCGTATTGCTACTGTTGCCCCACCACTCAGATACTGCGACGAGTTTGAATTCCAAGCCTTTAGATGCATGTATCGTCATAACACGAACCGCACCGCCTTGAGCGCCCGCGAGCGATGCGGGACCTTCCTTGCTAATGTCGAGCCAATGGTGAAATTCCATCGCCGCACGTGAAAGTCCCAGTTTTCCGTCGCGCACGAGCTCATCGACAAAGCGGATGGCAGCAAGTACATTTGCAAGCTGCGCGCGTCCTTCGGGTCCTGCCGCTTCGAGCCGTGCCATCCAACCAGATTCACGCACGACACCCAACAACACGTCTGCAATACGCCATATAGCAGAGCGCTTGACAGCACGTTCTAATACCTCTCGTGCACATACCAGCTGCTTGGAGGGAGTGCAGCCCTCTACAAATTCAAACGAGAAAAATCCTACATCGATGCCTCGCTTTGCCGGAGCTCCGTTTTTCTCTTGGGTTTTTGTTGCAAGGGCAAGCAAATCATCTGAGCTAATGCGGAACATGTCCCCCGTAAGCACCGGAAAAAGTCCGCTCGCAGTATCGTGCGGGTTAGCTAGAAAGTCCAAAAGCGATGCGAGCTGTGCCACTTCCTCGCGTGATGAGAAGGTGGAGCCACCGCTTACCACGCAATCAAGACCCTGAGCCCGCAGTGCTGTCAAATAAGTGTCCACATTGGTAAGCCGTCCCAATAGCAGCACCATATCGTCGGCAGACTCACCCGCTTGTTGATACTGTGCAAACTGGTGGGCAAGCTGGGCTGCGAGCACACAGCGACGCTGCTCGGCAGGAGGCCCACTTTTTCCCTTCTTCAGCGATGTAAGCATAAGTACCTGTGCACGAGGAATGTGCTGTGCACGATAGGTATCCTGCGTACTTCCAGGAATGAGCGGCATAAAGTCTTCGAGCGCACCGTGGCTCAAGCAAGCTGAGACAAAGGCGAGAACATCGGCATGGCTTCTAAAGTTTTTATCGAGCTTAACCACGCTACCTGTAGCACAGCTTTTCTCTCGGCTTCGGAATACCTCAACATCTGCCGCACGAAAACGATATATAGACTGTTGGGCATCACCAACCGTGGTAAGGTGGCTCGCCTGATCGCCTGAGAGAAGCTCTATAAGCTCAACCTGCTGAGCATTGGTATCTTGAAACTCATCCACCATGACCAACTGGAACTTATTGCAATAGAGCTGAGCAATATGGGGGTGATTGCGCAACGCGTCCAAGGCATAGGCAATTAAATCATCGTTATCGAGCACGCCAAGCGCTGCCTTGCGCCTGCGATAGTCTTCATCGATCATGCGGGCAACAGCGATGAGGTCTTCTGGAACCTGACGTGTTGCGCTCAGCGCAGCGGCGAGACGCAGCCCGTCGAGCGCTTCGACAACCGTTCGTGTCATTTCACGCAGCTCGGCGCTACCATAGTTGCGATGCGGCGAATGGAGCTGCGCAATTAACTGGAGCGTTTCTTCGGACAGGTCATGCTGCTCGCTTTGACGCCAAGCCTCACAGGCGTCGAGATTGTCACGCACCGCAGCGACATCCTTCCCAGCAGTCGGCTTGGCAATAAGCTTCTTGTTGGATACAAGCTCCTCGTACCACTGCTGCAAAAGATCGATGTAGCTCATCAGCAACATACACAGGTCGCTATCTTTTCCGGGAAACGACAGCGAGTCGAAGCCACGAGAAGCATTAGCTACAGCATTTCTCAGCTCCATTGCCATATCTAATACTGAGTTGCATGACCTTGCATTGTGTGACTTTGAGTTACCTGGCTTTGAGCTATGCGAACGTAGCG
>CAYTTI010000005.1:13469-22245 GCA_964440675.1 uncultured Coriobacteriaceae bacterium | reverse complement strand
TCACACAGGCGCTTACCCATCTCTTTGCTGTAGCTGAAGCCTACCCAACCTTGCGCGCCAGCGAAAACTTTCAACAACTCCAAACTGAGCTACGAGACACCGAGGATAAAATTGCCTGGGCGCGTCAAAGCTACAACGATTGTGTACAAAAGTACAACGACGCTATCGAAACCTTCCCGGGCTCATTTATCGCGGGCAGCTCCTTTAGTCCACGTGCGGGCTTTGAGGCAAGCGAGGCGTCGCAGGAAGCTCCCCGCGTTTCGTTTTAGGTATTGTTTTAGCGTTTCATTTTAGCGTTCCTTTTTAATACGTCCGGTATGCTCGGTACGAGTATGCCCCTCAACAGGCTCAGTACGCCCAGCAACACGCCCCCCAACACGCCCGAAAGGGTTTGTTGGGGGGCGTAGGGGGGCTTGCTGTGCACGCATAGGGCTTGCACAAAGAGCGCTTACATTACGCGATTGCTAAGCTATGCTCCGATGAGCTCAAGCACATCTGCCAGGCTTTTTTTACCGAAGCTTATCTGTTCTGTACCATCGGCATCTTCAATAACCAGGCACGGGACACTCATAACCTCGTACTGGTTTTTCAAATTCTCGAAGTGATTGATGTCGTAGACATCAGCAGATACTTGCTCACTATCTGCGGCTATGCGCTGACAGGCAAGCACGACCTCGGGGCACATGGTGCAGGAAAGCCCTACAAGAACTTTGAGGGAGATAGGCCTGTTGATGGCGGCGATGGCATTGCGATCCTCATCGGCAATGGGCTGACCAGGCCCCGCAGCGTTATAGAGTCCGAGTACAAAACTCGTAAATTCGTGTCCTCCGGGCACTCCGTGGAAGGCAAGACCACTTGGCTCATCACCGCGACATACCTCTACATAGGGCAGCTCTTTGGCACTATCCTGAGACACGTCGGCGCGCGATGCGTCGGCGTGCACAACCGAAGATGTGTCGGCACGTACAACCGAAAGCTTATCGGTGTAGCTAGCAAGCTCCTCCATGTAGGCAGCAAGCTCGTTGGATATCGGGCGTTCATCGAGGTGTAAACGGAGGGTAAGCGGTGTAGCCATGCGATCAAAGACCGTATGCAGCTGTGCAATGGTATCGCTGTCGAAAAGACTCGACTTATGGCCGCTACCCTCTTTGGAGTGGCTGCCCTCTTTGGGGCTGCCGCCCTCCTTGGCCTTCGCGGGTTCGACCGCCGCTCGAGAGCGTGTAACTGGTTGCTTGGGCACAATACCCGTCTTTTCCTGAGCGTCCTTCAAGTAGCGCTCCATATCGGTTGCAGTTTGAGCTGCTTGCCCAATGGCTGTTGCAACCTGACGGAGCGTCTTTACACATACGTCGCCTGCGGCAAACAGACCATCGGCAGTCGTCATTTGGTGTGCATCGGTTACGACGTAACCCTGTTCATTGACCTCGGCAATACCGCGCACAAGCTCGGTTGCAGGGGCATATCCAACGAATACAAACACGCCGATGTTCTCGCCATTTGGTGCGCGATATTCAGTTTCCTCTCCCGTGAGGTTATTGCGATAGCGAAGATACCGAAGGGCGGAGTCTCCACCTACTTCCAGAAGCTCAGTATTGTACTGAATGTCAATCTTCTCGTTGTCTTTAGCAGGCTGAGCCGTTGCGGGAGCGCAGGTAAAGTCTGATCCACGCACCAAAAGCGTTACGTGGCTCGCATACTTCGTAAGGAATACGCTTTCCTCAGCTGCCGCAAATCCGCCGCCTACCACAAACACTTCGCGGTCGGTAAAGAACTCACCATCACAGGTGGCGCAATAAGCAACGCCATGACCTCTGAACTCGTCTTCTCCAATAAATCCCAGACGGCGCGGACTGGCTCCTGTTGCGAGAAGCACTGCATAACAGGGAATTTCTCCCTTGGTGGTGTGTACATATTTAATATCACCGTCAAGATTGAGTTTAGTGACCTCCGCAAGCATATACTCAGCGCCAAAGGCCTCAGCTTGGCGTCGCATGGTTTCCGTAAGCTCGCTGCCACTCGCTGAGAGCACACCGGGGTAATTCACCACTTCGGCAGTAATCGTGATCTGTCCACCAAAGTGATCTCTTTCTACCACGAGCACACGATAACGCGCCCGAGCTAAATACAAAGCAGCAGTAAGGCCTGCAGGCCCACCGCCAATAATAACGGCATCATAGAGTTTGCTTGAATCTACCGCTTGCATGAGATGCCTCCAAAAAGAGCCTCAAAAGGGCTCCAAAAAAGGGGGGTTGGAGACAAAGCTCCAACCCATAACGAACCTACAGATGGCTTACAGCTGGCCAACCAAATCCAGCGAGGGCTTAAGGGTCTCGGCACCGGGCTCCCAATTAGCAGGGCATACTTGATCGCCATGCTCGGCCACAAACTGAGCAGCCTTGAGCAAACGAAGAAGCTCTTCGGCCTTACGACCAATACCGCCGGCGTTAACCTGATAAACCTGAATCTTTCCCGCAGGATCGACGATAAAGGCACCGCGCTCAGCGAGACCATCGGACTCAATGAGTACCTCAAAGTCACGACTCAGAGCATGCGTTGGGTCACCAAGCATGGGATAGCGAACCTTGGAGATGCGCTCAGACGTCTCATGCCATGCCTTATGGGTGAAGTGAGTGTCGGTGGACACCGAGTACACCTCGCAGCCGAGCTCCTGGAACCGATCGTACAGGTTTGCAAGATCCTCAAGCTCGGTGGGGCATACAAAGGTAAAGTCTGCTGGATAGAAGAAGAAGAGACTCCACTTACCCAAAACATCTGCCTTGGTAACCTCTACAACATCGTCGTTGTGATAGGCCTGGACCGAAAAATCTGCAATTTCCTTACCGATGAGTGACATGTTGTTCTCCTAACGTTTGTCTAACAATGTGTTCTGTCAGCGAAACCACTGTTGCCATTCCTCGGTTTATAGATTAGAGTTTTTTACAGCTCGGATATAGCATATTCAGGTTTCGTTTTTGTACTTTCTAGTCAGTTATGGTTTTTGTGGAGCACAAGGCATGGATATACTGAAAACGCATACGTCTAACCTTCCCATCGTGTTGGAGCACGAGACCACACAACATTTGGCACAGCACAAAGAGATTGCCCACTGGCACGATGCAGTGGAAGTCGTAAATGTAGTGAGTGGATACATGCTGTGTCAGACCAATCAGCACACCTTTGAGTTGGGCAAAGGGGATTTGTGTTTCATTAACCATCAGCAGCTTCATCGTCTTGTATACGATGGCAAGCTGAGTGGTGCAGGGCGCACCCTCGTGATAGGCACCTCACTTTTAACCCAGGCTTCCAAAATTACTGAGGCCTACATTCAGCCCATCCTAAACGACGCAAACTTTGGCCACATTCTTTTGCCTGCCTATAAAGAAGGGGCCGCGCACATTCGAGAGTATATTGACGACATCGAGTTGCTCCTACAGCAGCAGCCCGTTGCTTGGGAGCTTGAGGTAGCGGCCCGCTGTCACCAGATATTTCGTCAACTCTTTTGCACCTTGATAGGCAGTGAGCAAACCGTCGAACGTGCTGAGAGCAATATCTCTATGATGCGCCAGCTTATCACCCACATTCATCAACACTTTGGCGAAGATATTCAACTTGAAGACATTGCAAATGCAGGTGCCATTAGCAAAAGTACTTGTTCGAGGCTGTTTAAGCGCTACACCGGGCTGTCTCCTGTGGCCTACCTCAACCACTATCGCTTAGAAATAAGCGCGTCGATGTTACGCAATTCAAATGATTCCATCGCAAGCATTTCACAAACCTGCGGCTTTTCACAGCAGAGCTACTTCACCCGCGTGTTCCGGCGTGCCTTTCATATGAGCCCCCTGTCGTATCGCAGGCAGGCGCTTTCTGCCTAACAGGCAGGCGCTTTCTGCCTCACTGCCTTGCCTGTGCGTTGTCTGTGCGCCCATGTAAGTTGAACTTGCTTGCAAACTCGGGTAAATCTGGATGAGCAGTTGTCCGCTGTGCACGAGCTGTTTGAAGGAAGCAAGCATGCGCTATTTGAAGGGAGCGAGAATGCGCCATATAGACCTTGATCAATTTAGGGAACCATGTACCTGTGGGCGTGTGCATACCGTCGATGTTGAACACATCATGATTGGCCACGACGCCTTAAAGCACCTGCCACATCTTCTCAAGGATGGGATACTCGATATCTACGAGCGTCCTGCTGTTGTGTGCGACACGAACACCCGCACAGCCGCCAGCGCAGCTATTGGCAACTTTTTAGCACAGACACCCGTCATCGAGCTTAATCCTGAGGCTTTACACGCTGATGAGCGGGCAGTGGCGCTCATAGCCGAACAACTTCCTGAGAATACAGATGTTATCATTGCCCTTGGCTCGGGCACGATTCATGACCTTTCGCGCTACACGGCACACGAGCGCCACATTCCCTTTGTAGCCTGTCCCACCGCAGCGAGTGTAGACGGGTATGTATCGACTGTTGCCGCAATGACCTGGCACGGAATGAAAAAGACCTTTTCTGCTGTACCGCCCATTGCCGTCGTTGCCGACACCTCTATTATCGCTCAGGCTCCGCATCGCCTGACCGCTTCGGGTATGGCTGACTTGCTAGGCAAGTACACCTGCATTCTCGACTGGCGTATCGCCCATGAAGTAACGGGTGAGTATATATGCGAGCGCGTGTGTTCGATGGCGCTTGAAGCGGTCGATACCGTGGTTTCCAGCATTGACGGCCTCAATCAGGGTGATGAGGAGGCCTTTGTCCATCTTTGCTACGCGCTGCTGCTCTCTGGACTGGCTATGCAGATGATTGGCAACTCACGACCAGCCTCCTGTGCCGAACATCACATGTCGCACCTCTGGGAAATGAGCGTCATCAACAATGAGATTGACGCGCTGCACGGTGAAAAGGTGGGTGTTGGTTTGCTGCTCGTAACACGACGTTACAAGGCCTTAGCCGAAGCACTGCGAAGCGATAATTATCGTGTGCACGCATGGGATGGTCTTGAAATGCAGCTTCTTACGCAAACATTCGGTGCAAAGGGTCTGCTCGAGAGCATCTTAGAGGAAAACACCCCCGATCTACTCGCCTCTATTCAACCAGATGACATCACGCGAGCTATCCCCACCATTGTGCAGCTCATAGACGAAACGCTTCCCGAAGAAGGCGAGCTGCGCGCCTTGCTTGATCGATGTGGGTGCCCCACCAGCCTCGAGGACATCGGTCTTGATTCCGCCTTGGAGACCCTTTCGCTTGATCTTTCCCCCTATGTTCGTCAGCGACTCTCCTTCAATCGACTCTCGAAAATGATCGAGGTGCGAACATGATTGGGATACGAACATGATTGGGATGCGAACGTGATTGAGGTGTATACGTCCTCCCAAGCGCGACGGATTTTCGCTATAGAGATACGTACATCTTTCCAAGAGTGATGGATTTTCGCTAGATGAGGTACCCAAGCTCTATACTCTCTACCGTTAACTGGCAACCTTGCCTCAATTAACTGGCAACCTTAACTAACTGCCTTGCATGCAGTACCTGCACTCTTGGCTACGAGGAGCGCTCATGGACGAACAGATTCCCTACCGCCTGTATTTACGTGAAGACCAAATTCCTGCGCAGTGGTACAACCTACGCGCGGATATGCAGGAAAAACCTGATCCTTTGCGTCTACCTAATGGCAAGGTAGCCGAGTTGGACGATCTCCGTTTTGTATTTGCCGATACACTCTGTGCGCAGGAACTCGACGATGACACCCCGTATATCTCCATTCCCGAAGGCGTTATGGAGATGTATCGCGTGTATCGCCCAAGTCCTTTGTGTCGTGCATACAACCTCGAGAAAGCCTTGGACACCCCTGCGCATATTTATTACAAGTTTGAGGGCAACAATACGAGCGGCTCACACAAGCTCAACTCCGCTTTAGCTCAGGCTTACTATGCCTGTGAACAGGGAATTTCCACGATTACCACCGAGACCGGTGCGGGTCAATGGGGCACCGCTTTGGCAGAGGCGGCAGCACACTTTGGTTTAGACTGCGACATATTTATGGTACGCACTTCTTACGAACAGAAGCCCTTCCGTCGCTCGGTTATGCAGACCTTTGGCGCTCATGTAACACCCAGCCCCTCAGATCAAACAGAAATTGGCCGCAAGCTGCTAAAGAACAAGGCGAACCACTCGGGGTCGTTGGGAACAGCGATTTCTGAGGCTGTTGAGCGCGCACTCAACGTTCCTGAGAACAAGGGTCGCTATCAGCTGGGTTCTGTTTTGAACCAAGTACTGCTGCACCAGTCGGTTATCGGTCTTGAATCATACACAGCTCTTAAAGAGCTCGGTGAATATCCAGACCTTGTTATAGGATGCGCTGGCGGCGGCTCGAACTTAGGCGGCCTTATTTCACCCTTTATGCGTGACAAGATACTTGGCACCCATGCGAGTACTCGCTTCGTTGCAGTTGAGCCGGCAAGTTGCCCCACGCTTACCCGCGGGCGCTATGCCTACGACTTTGCCGATACCGGCCAAACCTGCCCGTTGTGCAAGATGTACACGCTGGGAAATGGCTTTATCCCGAGTCCCGATCACGCAGGTGGCCTGCGCTATCACGGCATGAGCCCCATTGTTTCTAAGCTGCGCCACGATGGCCTGCTAGACGCCGTATCGGTTACACAAACTGAGGTATTTGCCGCAGCTGAACAATTTGCCAAGCTGGAAACCATTCTGCCTGCTCCTGAATCGGCTCACGCCATCAAGGTTGCCATGGATGAAGCGCACGCCTGTCGCGAGTCGGGCGAGAAAAAGGTCATCCTCTTTGGCCTCACCGGAACTGGATACTTCGACATGACCGCCTACGAGTCGTTCAACGCACACCAAATGGTGGACAGCGTACCAACCGATGAGGATCTAGAGACGGGCTTTTCCACGATTCCAGCAGTTCCTGGCATCCAAGCTCAGGGCGGCTTGCCCCTTGCCTAAGCCTAAGGTACGGATGCAAGAAGTAGACGTGTTGTAGGGTGTTGCGGACAGCTCACTATATCGTGTGTTGAACCCTGCTCTACTACACGCCCTGCATCCAGTACGATCATCTGTGAACATAAGCTATGTACCAGCGCGATGTCATGGCTAATAAACACGAGAGCAACGCGAGGCATAAGTGAGCGCAGCAACTCAAGTATGTGCATCTGGGTGAGCACATCGAGCGCGCTCGTAACTTCATCGAGTATCAAGAGTTGGGGCGTTCCCATGAGCGCTCGCGCAATTGCTGCCCGCTGACGCTGTCCTCCCGATAGCTCACGACTCCTACGCGAAAGATAACTACGGGGCAGCTCCACACGCTCGAAGAGTTCGGCTGCACGTTTTCGTGCCTGGGATTTACTCAGTCCAAGACTACATCCGGCCTCTACCAACGATGTGCCCACCGGCCAAAACGGGTCGAAGGAGCGTGTGTGATCCTGAAAGACCATTTGCACCACGCGGCATGCCTCACACCGTGCAGCTTTGCCATATACGCCTACGCTTTTGTTGTGTGCGCCCGCATCTCTGCCGAATGCGCCCGTACGTTTGCCGAACATGCCTACGCCTTTGTCGTGTGCGCTCATGATATACGAGCCGACTTGTACGAATCCGCCATCAAGCCTTTCGAGCCCTACAATGGCGCGCGCAAGGGTACTCTTGCCACTTCCCGATGCACCGACGACTCCCAATGCCTCGCCTGCGTTCAACTCGCAGGAAACGTCCTTGAGTGCACAACGATCCATGCCTTCAAAGCGTTTCGTGGCAGCTTCTACCTTGAGCAGGGACATGACACTCCCACCGATGACAGCTCTTTCCTACCTAAGTTGTCTGCATCGCCTGATCCATCCAGCACGCAAGACACAGCTGCAGAAGAGGTACGCAAAACATCTGACCGATGTCCACCTGACCCATCCAGCGTACAGGACAGAGCTTCCTTGTTACATGTGTGAACCCCAGGATCTATGCGCGGGATAGCGCGTAGGAGCTCTTGGGTATAGCTGTGCTGCGGATGCTCTTGCAGCGCTCGCGCGGAAGCATACTCCACCAACGACCCGTTCTGTACCACACAGATGTAGTTCGCAAGCTTAAACAGCAGCGCAATGTTATGTGTAATGCACAGAATGGCGCAGCCTAACTCATCGCGTACGCTCGCAAGCTCTGCTATCGCCTGCGCCTGAGACACGGTGTCGAGTGCACTCGTTGGCTCGTCAGCAATAAGCAGGCGTGGCTTAAGAGCCAGTGCCATAGCAAGAGCAACGCGCTGACACTCACCACCAGAGAGCTCACCTGCATAGCGCTTCATAACACGATCTGGCTCGCTCACATGCATGACCTCAAGTAAGGAGCATGCTTGTTTTCTGGCACATGCCTTGCTTACGCCCTGCATACGCAACAGTTGTACAAACTGCGAGCCGATAGTACGAACGGGTGAAAAGGAGGTCCGTGGATCTTGGGATACCATGGTGATGCTGCGTCCCAGCAGTGCCCGTCGTGCAGTGTCATGCATCTGCAGGACGTCCTTGCCGCAGAAGCGAATGCTGCCGGTTACGCGCGCAGCAGAGGGCAAGATGCCAAGCATTGCTCGGGCAATACTGGTTTTGCCACTACCTGACTCTCCTACCATTCCCAACACACAGCTTGTGCCAAGCGAGAAGCTTACATCGTGTACTGCAGCTACGTTCCCGTAGCTTACACTGAGATGCTCTACGCTCAAGATTGGTTCCATGCTTGCCGCTCCATATAGACCTGCTTTTTGGATACGTTCCCGCTGCTTACTGC
>CAYTTI010000005.1:0-13369 GCA_964440675.1 uncultured Coriobacteriaceae bacterium | reverse complement strand
CTTACTGCTCGACATACATTTCGTGGTTCAGCCAATCAGTTTGCCCTTGCATGGCAAGATTGTGTACACACGCAGAACTAATGTCATTTACCAGCGCATGTGCAATGTAGCAGTACGCATGCTCCCCGAGGGCAATCTGCTGAATCTCACGCACCAAATCATGCTGACGTTCCTCATCAGCAGCAACACGCAGCTCAGCGATGAGGGCATCAACCTCGCTGTTTACATAGCCCCCATAGTTGGCAGTCCCGCTCGACTCCATAACAGCGGCAAGATAGCTTACCGGGTTGCCGGTAGGTAGCGTGGAATACGCCATGGTGGCCACATCCCACGATCCATCACCCAGACGTGCAGATATTTGCTCTGCAAGCTCTATCGTGCTCTCAACACCCAACTGAGAAAGGGTTGAGCTGAGCACCTCGCATATACGCGGCAGGGCGGCATTGGCCTCGTAGGTTACCAAGCGAAGGGAGAGTCGCTCTCCATCGCGGGCAAAATATCCCTCGGCATCCTTTGCAAAGCCCGCAGCTTCTAACAGCTCACGAGCTCGCTCAAGATCGTAGTCAGTTTGTGTTACACCGTCCGACCATCCACCTGCCTCGGGAAAAGTTCCTAAAGCTGCTTCTGCAGCATCGGCGTATATGGATGCTACATAGGATTCACGATCAATGCAGCAACAGAGCGCCTCGCGCACCAGTTCATCTGCCATATACTCACTTTGCATATTGAAGTACAGCATATGGGCGCGCGCCTGATTAGTTTGATTGAGAGCGTAATCAGACACCCCTTCAAAAAGTGCCAGATATTCGGCACCAACATTCATAACGGCAGACACCTCACCCGAGCGCAGGGCGTTTATCTTTGAGGTGTCATCCGTTAGGTAGTACGCCGATACCTGTGAGGTAGCAGGTGTGCCCTGCCAGTAGCCTTCATACGCCACAAGCTCGGCATTGCCGTTAGCATCAATCGATTGCAGCTGGTAGGGTCCCGTACCTACGGGCAGCTCGTCGCCTGTGCCTGATGCAACGTCGATGATGGAGCACACCGGCTCGCAGAGCTCATTGATGAAAAATGGATTCTGCGTGCCTAAGGTGATGCTGAGCGTATTGTCGAAAGCATCCATATGCGCAATGTCTAAGGCCGCGGCACAACGAACGTTACGAGCTATCGAGCGTTCTAAGCTCAGCTGCACGGCCTCAGCATCGAGCGGGCGACCATTTTGAAACGTAATGCCATCGCGCAGCTGTATCTCCCAGGTAGTACCGCCATCGGATGAGGTTGCGGACTGAGCGAGGAAGGGCTCTGGCTCGAACTCAGCATTTATGCGCCAAAGCTGCTCGTATATACCCAAGTACGAACCCTGCCAGCCCATATAGTTATGAGCAGGATCGAGTGAGTAATCACCTTGGTTGGAAGTCCAGGCAACTGCCATGGATGAGCTAGCGACAGTTGTGGCGGAGCCTGTTGCAGCATCCTCTACGGTGTCGTTTGACGTACAGCCGGCAAGACTCCACGCGACAGCAGCACCCGAAAACGCCGCTGCAACTTTAATGCTCTCGCGCCTTGTGAGAGTTTGCTTCACAGGAGCGCACCTTGCGAGAGTCTGTCTTGTGAGAGCTTGTTTTGTGAGGGCGCGCCTTGCGAGAACACACCTTGTAAGAACTTTGCTCATTTCATCCTCTCCTATTCATTGAGGTAGGTGGCCTAGCGTGACAAGCGTTCGGTTGCCTAGCGTACCGTAGCCGAGTGTTCGGTTGCCTAGCGTGCCAAGCGTTCGCTTACCACTTCGTTTACGGCATCCCCAAAGGCATTGAACACTACAACCGCAATTACGATTGCAGCACCGGGGGCAAACACCGCCCAGGGCGTGATTTGGAACATGGCAGCCGCTTGGTTAATCATGGCACCCAGCTCGGGCGCAGGAGGCGCTGCGCCTAAACCTAAAAACGAGAGACCTGCAAGATTCAGCATCATTCCACCTACATCGAGCACGGCTGTCACTATCAGCGGGGGCAATATGTTTGGCAAGACGTGCCGTAGCACAATGAGCGGCGCAGGCACTCCTGAGATGTATGCTGCCTGTACAAAAGTCTCCTGACGCACAACGAGGCTTTGTGCACGCGCAATACGCGCATACCGTGTCCAGTCGGTAGCTACCAGTGCGATCACCGCATTGACAAGCCCCCCTCCTAGGATGCCCGCCACGGCAATGGAGAGTACCAGGGTAGGAATGGCCATACAGGCATCGACCATACGCATAATAAGGGCGTCGACTACACCTGCTGCATACCCGCTAACAAGCCCAATTACAGAACCCAAGCACGCACTGATAACAACAATTCCTAAGGAGGTAAAGAGCGAAGTCCCCAAGCCGTACATAATGCGGCAGGCAATGCACCTACCAACAGCATCGGTTCCCAGGAAATACGTGGCAGACGGAGCCTGGTTAATACTATCCAGTGAGGTTTGGATGGGGTCATGTACTGCTACATACGGCATCACAAGCGCTGCAGCCATGAGAACTATGCAGGCTATTCCCCACACATATGCCCGCTTCATGCTAGCCATACAAACACTCCCTATGAGCCATGCTGCGCCCGTTTGGAGTGTGGTGCACACGGCTGAACACGTGTAAGGCGGCCCCGCGTGGAGCATGACGCATGCTGCTGAGCAAGCGTAAGGCGAGCTCGAGGATCAATGGCCACCTGCAACAGATCAACCAGTAGGCTAATAACTAGATACACCAGCGCCATCAACAGGACATAGCCCTGAATAACTGGGTAGTCACGCGCAAGTACCTCGCGCACAGCGAAGCTTCCCACCCCCGGCCAGCTAAAGACCATCTCGATAACGGCAGTACCTCCAAGCAGCTGCCCGAGCGTCGTCCCGCAAAACACAAGCAGGGTGGGAGCAATAGCAGGTAGAACAGAGCGCACGAGTGTAGAAAACGGAGCAATGCCGCGCACACGTTCGGCCACAACATAGTCCTGCGCGAGCTCATGAACTACACAGCTTCGCACCTGACGGATGTATACCGGCAACTCACAAGCCACAAGCGTTGCCACCGGTAACACCCAGTTGCTGCCATCAAGCGAACCCAAGCTTGAAAACCAATGAAGCCGAATAGCAAATACGTACACCAAGAGCATAGCCATCAAGAAACCTGGCGTAGCGCTTCCCACAAAGCAGAGGCCGCGCACCGCAAGGTCTATAAGACGACCCTGCTTGCGTGCTAACACCATGCCGAGCGGAATAGCAATGATCAGAGTAAGGATCATCGCAACGAAGCTTAAAAAACAGGTGGCAGGCAAACGGGAAGCTATTTCAACAAGCACAGGTCTTCCTGAGACAATAGACGTACCCAAATCTCCACGTACAACGCCCATAAGCCAGTCGAAGTACTGCAGGTAGAGTGGTTGATCGAGTCCAAGTTCGGCTCTCATGTACTCAACGAGCTCTTGGCTTGCAGCACTCCCCTGATCTAAGAGTGCAGTCACCGGATCACCTGGTGCAAGGTACATCAGAAAAAATGACACGAGGGACACGATGAACAGAATGGGAAACATCGTTAGTAGACGGCGAACTACGTAGTGCAGCACTTATGAGCCTCTTTTATCTAACAAGCATAAACTGCAAAACAGGTAGATAGGTATGCCCTATCGCATCCATTGTAGCATCAGTATTACTAAAAAATAAAATGTAATACTGTAAGCCAATGTAAGCGTACCTGCTTAAAGCTGCCGTAAGATAGGCCGCCGTAAACGTACCTGCTTAAGCTGCTGGCTAAGCTGCTGTGAACTTAGCTCACGTTACGCCTCCTAAGTACAAGACCCAGAGCAATTGCTAGTACGGACACGCCACATGCTATAGCGGCATACTGTGAAAGCAATGGGTTGGTAGTGTCTCCTGTTTTAGGAAGTGAGCCATCTGTTGTAGTAGTTGTGCTAACAGTTAGGGAACCTGCCCCTCTGTAGTTGGTGAACTCAACAGTTGTAGTGTCGTCTATGGGGATGGAACCTTCTGCAGTGCTGCTGGTGGTGGCTTGTCCGCCATCTACAGACACCGTAGTGGTGTAGCCCGCAACTGCAGTCCCTTCCACCTTGTAGGTAACACCAGCAGGAAGGCCTGTAGCTGCAACACTTTGGCCGTGCGAAAGAGTGAAAGTAGCAACCCCTTCCTCGAAGTACATATCACCGTAAGTGCCGGTGAGCTCATCGCCAAGGGTTACCGTAAAGCTGAACTCTTGGCTTGTGTCTGGGTTGTCGCCAGTAACTGTCTTGGTAACGGTTAGATTGCCAGGTTTGTAGTACAAGCCGCTGTCGTTGAAGCGAGAGACATATGAGGCAACTGATAGGTCCTCGGCTTCTGGCAGCTCGATATCTTCATCGATATAGGTGTATTGCAGCTTATTTGTAGATGTAGATGTGTTGGATGCCTCTGTGCCATCCAAGTAATAACCCACCGCATCTGAGTCGGTGTAGTCATCTCCTACGTTTTGCGGGCTTGCGACAAACTTTGTAAGGTCAACAGAGTCACTTGAGCTAAAACGCACGGTGTAGGTACCCGCAGGAAGGCCAGAGAACTCATAGGAGCCGTCGGCTGTAGCTGTAGCCCTTATTGTGGTTTCGTTGCCGGCGCTGGTGGTTATAGTGTACTCAGTCGCTTGGTTCTTACCTGCGACCTCGGTTACGAGAGAAACCTCATCTCCATTCGTGGCCGTTACGGGTTCGTTGTTCTCATCAAGCAGGGTCACCGTAATGCCTTCTAACGTGGACTCGCTTGCATCTTGTTGGCCATCTTCGTTTGCATCCAACCAAACTTTGCCCGTAATGCTGCGATTGGCGATGTATGCCGAAGCGTGAGCCTCATTGCCGTTATGGTACATGCTGTTTATGATCGTGTCCCCTGCGCTCATATCGGTTGACGTTTGAAGAGTAACGGTGGCTTCAAAGTCCGTGCTACCACCAGTACTAGGTCCAACCCAAGCGATGGCTGTGGCATCAGCTGCAATGCCTGTTACGCTGCCGTCGGTGTTCACTGTTGCCGGTGTCCAACTGATTGCAGTGTCATTGGCGATATCAGTGGCTGTGGTGTAGTTTGATGCATTGATTGTGCTTGAATCATCTGTTGTGTAGTAACACGACCAACCTGTTGCATCTGTGAGCTGCACCGAGCTTACCGTAAGGCTTCCTGTAAAGTCGCTTCCTCGGGAGTCTCCACTAAAGGGAAGAATATCGAGTATCACCGCATCGTTTAATCTCGTGATCGCGCTAGAAAGGTGTAGTGTGTAAGTGATTTCGTCTCCTGGGTCATACACAGAATAGTCCGCTTTTTTGTAGAAGGTAAAGGTGCTCATCTTAGATATGGAGATAGATGCAGTGGACATATTGCCAACAGACGTGCTGAATGCTCGCAAATCGTCATCAGTTCTCGTAGCATCTATGGTTCCGTCATAGGTGATGGTGGCTGTATTGGTGAGAACGTCTCGGTTCAAAACAGACGTCGGGTCGATCTCAGCGGAGTAGGTAATTGTATACTGGCTCATATCGTCAAGCGTGTTCACGTCTGTGAATACCCAGGTAAGGGTCGTGGTACCGTCCGTATTTGGTGTCACGCTCGGTTCCGCGCCTGCACTATTGCCATCTACAGAGGCAGAGCCTGAAACATAGCTCATACCCACCGGTAAGGTATCGGTGATAGTAAGGGTGGTAAGGGTAGTTTCATAAGGCTCATCGTAGCTAATACTCTCAAAGCTTGGCTCTAAGGTGTAGTCCACCGTGAGCTCACCATTGTCTACCGAATAGGTAGTGCCGCTAGTCACACTTTTGCTGATGGAAGGTGTTGCCTCAGGAATCAATAGCGAGTCACCTTTGCTATATTCCGTAGAGTCTGTCGCGGTACCGTCTGTGGCATATTCTGTTTTTACATAGTCTGTGGGGTGATAGTCGACCGAGGCGTTGGGAAGCGTGACAGTTGTTGTTCCTCCAGATCCTGCCATGGAAGGAATGACTGCAACTCCGGAAGGCGCTACCCCCAGTTCATCTGCTGCAGTATTCCATGTATCTGCCCGCCAAATCCTTCCTTCCATAACACATTGATACACGTTTCCTACAAGCGCTTTATCAGTATTTACGGTTGCTCCCACACTTACAAAAAGTCGAGAACCCTGGTAAAGTTTCGTGATGTTATCAGGGTCGTTATCTACCGGACGAATTTCTGCCAGATAGGCTACTACGACACCAGCTTCTTGTGCTTCCGCTAGGGTTTCGTGGTATACGAGGTCTTCGATTTTGGTCTCGTTCATCTCTTGATCGTTTGACCAGTTTTGGCCGTTAGCCTTTGTGGCATACAAAATCGTTAATGTATAGCCATAGTCTTCTATACCGTATTCATGCACACCGCCCGTAAGCGTTACTGCGCTCCCATCAAACTTACAGAGCAAATCTGCTGCATAAAGGCGATTGTCGCTGTTTGTGTTTTCGTCGTTTATAACAGCGACACAAATTGCAAGGTCT
The DNA here is from genome assembly GCA_964440675.1 of uncultured Coriobacteriaceae bacterium. Taxonomy (GTDB): domain Bacteria; phylum Actinomycetota; class Coriobacteriia; order Coriobacteriales; family Atopobiaceae; genus CADBMC01. The sequence continues at coordinate 6,854 of CAYTTI010000005.1, read as the reverse complement.
GATCCAAGGGCTAAAGCGTCTTGTCCGTTTTCGCCCCACGAACCGGGTGCATTACTGTATCGTCCTAAGACATCAGCAGTTACACTAGCATTTGGCGTTGTAGGGTACGTCCATTGTGTACGCCAGGCTTCGCTCGCCGTATATGACTCTGGCAGTGAGATTGTTGAAGTGACAGAGTTATCATTAGGTACGTTGGATTCTGTCGTCTCTCCGGCTGTCCTAGTTCCTTCTTTGTCTATGTCAAAGTTTACATTTGTAACTGTTAGCGTTGTTTCAAAGGAGCCATCTCCATATTCATCCTTGATGTATTCATTTGTTGAGCTGTAATAAGGCGTCAGGATGAAAAACTTTCCTGCAGAAAAACAGCCTATTTCGATAGATTCAACGCCCTGTGATAGGTCGAAGTATGTGGTAGAGGCAGTAGCGGACTCCCCACTATTCCCATTCGGAAACAGCGGATAGAGGATATCGTAGCCTGATACGGTAACAGAGATGGTGTTGTTCTCCTTTGTTGCGCTCCAGGTACCTCCGTCATAACAATCTAAACTTCCAAGTGCTGTCATGCCGAAGTTTCCTGGTGCGGCAGAAATTGCAAGCGCTGCAGTGAACATACTAAGGTCACGTTCGTCATAACTGCTGTTCGTATTAGGTCCCCAGCTGTATACCAAAGGGTCATAGGAGCCTGAGACATTGTATTTTTTGCCATTCTCGTCAACAAACACGGTGGAAAGCTCAATTTCAAAGGTGATATCTCCTGTAGGTATCTCAACTCCTTTTAAGCCACAGCCTGAGTGGTTGTAAAGCTGTATGGTTACACCATAGGAGGAAACGAATCCGTATACCGAGTTTCCCGCCGTTGTGTCTAAGGCATATCCGTTTCCTGTAGTGAAGTCATAGGTATCAATACTGTCATAGCTGGTGGGACTTGCTTTTATCTGTATGTTGTATCGAGGGGCACAGGTTACTTCTACGGCATAGGCCGCATCCGTGCCAAACTCACCATTCGCTGCAACGGTTTTTTGTTCGATAGCATCATGTTCAGCACAAGCGCTGGTGTTTCCTGTAACAACTGAGAGATCGGAAAGCGCGCTATCTCCAGCTTGGTTGCCTGCAACCCATACGGTAAAGACGGGGGTAATCTCTGTTTTGTTTGAAGCGGCAAGTACTTGTATTGTTGCGTCTAAGGAGCTCTCCGTCGTTTGGCCTCTAGAATCTAAGTGGCTCAGCGTCCTGTATCCGGTAATTACCTGGCATGTTTTCGTTTCATCCTTGCCGTCCCCATCAAAGTCGTATGTCACCGCAGTCTCAGTAATCTTATATTCGGTCATCCAGAGCATCGAAGCGGTGTCCCACTCTGCCTCTGTTGAGCTTAAGGGCAAGATAAATTCAAAGTAAACGTAGATGGTGTCGGAGCCAAAGGAAGAAATACCCTCGTGCACTTTGTCTGTGTAAGAAAGCTCATAGGTAACGGTATCGAAGGTTCGCACCCGGCCGTTGCTGGCGTTTAAGTCATTGCCATCTTTAAGATAATAGTAATCGCTATCCTGATCGACCGTTTCGGTGTCAAAGCTCGCCGTGCCGTCCACGATGTTGGTTATCTGGAGACTTGAGATATAGACGACATCGCTTTCGTTGGCTTCCTCAAGTGTGCTCAGCGTTTCGACATTTGCAAGCAGTGTTGCGTTGTCCGTCACAATCGACGAAGCATCTTCAGTGCTGTCTGCGGCTGAGGTGTCCTCTATCTCTGTGAGGTCCTCTGTCGCTAAGGTGTCTGTGGCTGTGGTGCCCTCTGTGCCCGCCGTAGTCTCTGACTCTGTGGTATCTGAGGAATACTGGTCAGGGTCAGTAGCTGTCTCTTCGGTGTCTGCGTCTGTTTCTTCTACGTACTCATCTGCTGCTGTGCCTGTTGTTGTGTCCTCTGTAGTAGAGCTTGTGGTTATTGAAGATGTGCTCGAGGTAGTAGTTGAGGATAGCTGATCTGTTTCAAGCACTTCCTCTGTAACTTGAGCTAAAGCTTGCACAGGTACAGCGGATGTAATAAGTACTGTACACAAGGTAGCGAGCAAACACTTTCTCAGCCTTGTTGAAAGAGTACACCTTAGTGTTCTAGATAGCTTTGTTTTCATCATCGCTGCCCCCGCCTCTCTACACACAAAAACACAGCCACCCTTTTATGGAGCAGCCGTGCGTCTTCGTCCTTGTTGTATGTTGCTTTGTCGTATAAAAGAGGGGGCAGGGCCATGCTGTCTGTCTGTCTGTCTGACTGACTGACTGACTGACTGACTGACTGACTGACTGACTGACTGAGGATGTCGCACACATCAAACATAGCTGTCAACCCTCCTTCTTACTGCTCTCGTTTCTACTCGGTTACTACACATTGCCTTACGTACACATCGCCTTACAAAAGTCATACTTGAACCAGATGAGTGTTGTCAAGTTCAATTAGGCAAAGGGTTGGATGAGAAAAAGGTGGGCTCTAAGCCAAAAGATAGCCCTTGCGACTGAGTTGCTCGGTTCTGATTGCTCGGCACACCTAAAGAAATGCCCGCTGCTTGCCTGAAAGCAGCGGGCACCACAAACGAACTATGTGGGTACGCAGATACTACTCGGCGGCAGCCTCCTCGACAGCCTCAGCCGCGGCAGACTCTGCAGCCTTCTTCTCGTACTCAGCAGCACGCTTAGCCTTCTCAGCAGCCTTTGCCGCCTTAGCAGCCTTCTTAGCCTCTGCCTCTTTGGCCACCTTAGCAGCACGCGCAGCCTTGGCTTCCTCCGCTTTCTTAAGCTGAGCAGCAGCAGCACCACCAAACTTGTCAGCGAAGCGCTGAACACGCCCGCCAGTATCTACAAGTTTCTGCTGGCCAGTGTAAAAGGGATGGCACTTATCACACAAATCAACGCGCATCTCTTTTTTGGTTGCGCGCGTTGTAAAGGTGTTGCCACAGGTACAGCTCACCGTACACACTACATACTCTGGGTGAATACCCTTTTTCATAGAAAACTCCTTTTTGTCGCGCCCTGGTTTCCGACCAGAGCAAGGGCTCATCCTGGTATTCCCAGGAGCCATAAGCTAAGTGATGGTACCACACAGCCTGTCACTTCTGTTGCTTTACACAAAAGCAATTCTTTCTTATACGGCAAGCAGCTGAGTAGTTAATTTCCAACCTTAGCCGCATAGACGGGACGTGGACAGCATTACAATTCAGCCCAAAGGCGCTAGTATGCTATGTATTCTGCCGAGAGGCTAGGCTTAAAACATTTGTACCAAGGAGACCTTATGTTTCTCTCGATAGACGTTGGCAACACGCAAACAACGCTTGCTCTCTTTTCCCACGACGGGCTTTGTACACGTCAGTGGCGGATGTCCTCTAACCCCGCCGATACATCGGACACCCTACATGAGCGGATATTCGTATACTTTCAGATGTTGCATCTAGACTTAAGCCAGGTACACGATGTTGCAATCGCCAGCGTTGTACCACTTCTTACCCAAGAGTGGCTGCGGGCAATACAACAAGCCTTAGACATCGAGCCGCTCCTTATTGACGCAACGCGCGACTGCGGTATCGAGGTGGGTCTTGCCATTCCCGAACAGGTAGGTGCTGATCGCATTGCCAATGCCTTAGCAGCTCGTATAAGCTACGGAGCGCCCGTCATTGTGGTGGATTTTGGCACCGCAACAAACATTGATGTCGTCGACTCGATGGGCGTCTTTCGTGGAGGAGCCATTATGCCTGGCATTCAGCTTTCCGCAAAGGCGCTTTTTTCCCATGCAGCCAAGCTCTCTTCGGTGCCCCTCGTTGTACCAGAACATGCCCTAGGCAATACGACTGAGACAGCCATACAGTCGGGCATCGTCATAGGTGCTGCCGCTCAGGCAGAAGGGATCGTAGCGCGTATTAAGCAGGAGCTGAACATTGAAGATGCTCCGGTTATTGGTACGGGCGGCTACGCCGCACAGATTGCGTGCATATCGGATTTGTTTACGATGCTTGACTCCGACTTAACTACCCGCGGTATCTACCAAATTTGGGAGCATCGTGCAAAAAAGCGTCGGGAGCTGCTAGAAGGCTAACGATACAATGCGCGGGGAACTGTCGGGGCGAACGGTACAATGCGCGGGGAACTATACGTTGGGAACTGCTGGAAGACTTACGGAGACTATTGAATTTCGGGATGAGTGGAATAGGCAGCGTAAAGGCCAGCTGGACGTATCGAAGCCTGCTCTGCGATAAGCTCCAACTCTGCACCCTCAGACGTCACAAGTATTGCCTTGCCCCAAGCATCTATACCAGAAAGCCTGCCGCAGGCAAACAGCCGCCCGTTAGGATGCAGTGCCACAACCGACTCACCCAACAGCTCGATGCGATCGCAATAGTCGCTCAGCACAGGAGCTACAGGTCCTGCTAACGCAGCTCCTGCAAGCGCAGTTCCTGCGGGTGCAGCTCCTGCTCCAACGTCTGCAACCCATGCGTTGCACCTGGCAACGATGCCATTACGTAGCGCTTGCGCGAGCACTTCAAATGAAGGCAGGGGCACACCGCTCGAAAGAGCGCTCTCCAAGTACGCCACATCAAGTGCCGGAATGTTGCTGCCTTCGTCATGCGCTCGAGCATGGTTGAGATGAGCGTGATTGAGATCTTGCGCTAGCTGTGCCGTCCTGTGCACATTAATGCCTACGCCAGCCACGGCATACACGCCAGTTTTCGAGCTGCCACCTTCTACGAGTAGGCCTGCGAGCTTGCAGGAGTTAATCACAATATCGTTAGGCCATTTTAAGCCGATGCCCGTGGCTCCCATTGCGTCGAGCGCTTCGACCACGCCCAGCGCGCAGACAGCGGGAAGCCCCACAAAATACCTCATCGGTACTGCAGGACGCAACAAGATCGAAAGATACAAACCACCAGCAGGCGAGCACCACACATGGCCACGCCTCCCCCGGCCCTTCGTCTGCTCATGGGCTGCAATGGCACTGCCGTGTGGCGCGCCCCGGTGTGCGAGCTCTTTTACCTCATCATTGGTGGAGGCACACCTTGCCACAACTTCCACTTTGGGAAGCGTATCTAGAGCCGGGTCAAATACATCTACTGCCATGACAACTCACATAAATCCTTACCGCCACGACAGCTCACATAACTCCCTACTGCCACGACAGCTCGCCTAAATCGAATTGAATGGCACCCACGCGATCTTCTTCGGGAGCAACAACAACCCCGTGATGGGTGAGGAAGCGCACCGCATCGCGCTGCAGGTCCTCCATGGGGTCAATTACAAAGTGACGCTCGCCTAAACCTGGGTGCGGCAAAGACAGTTTTTTGCCCGCATGCGTTTCGTTTTCCATCCACAGCAAATCGCAGTCTATCGTACGAGGACCATCTTTGCTTCCCGAAGGATCTCGGTGACGCTCGAGTTTGGTTTCTACGTCGAGCAAGGCCTCCAACATAACCATCGGTGCCAGCTCGGAGCGTAGCTCTAGCACGCAGTTACACACTGGCGTGCTAATTCCGTAGGCAGGTGCGGACTCGTAGGCGTTGCTCACCGCCACCACGGTCGTAAGCGGAAACTCATCGATAAGCCGTATGGCGCGCTCTAAAAACGAGGTGCGATCACCCACATTTGAACCCAGACCAACAAAAACTCGGCGGGGCAAAGGATGTGCTACATTCCAAAAGGTGTTGAGTGCCTGCGCCGCTCGCGCAACATTGTGCACACGCACAATACGGGCACCAGCCTCAAGTGCAGCTAGCATGATACCGATGCTTGCCACGTCACGCTCGCCTGCCTCGGTAGCGCTGAGCTCTCCTACGATACGCTTACGCGATACCGCACACATAACGGGATAACCCATCGTAGCCATCTGCGAGGTGGCACGCAGCACAACCACATCCTCGTTCGCTGTTTTGCCAAAACCGACACCCGGATCTACACAAATACGGCGCTGATCCACCCCGGCGCGCACCAGCATGCGAGCCCTGTCGGCCAAAAAGCCCATAACCTGCCGCATGATAGGACCAGAATCGGGCAGGGTAAGCCGCCGAGCCCCTGCAGAAGCAGAAGCACCGACCCTGAGAGCTGCGGTTCCTCGGACGGTACGCTTCATGAGCTCTGCAAGCCGATCACTTGTCGACTCATCTGAGCGCGCGGCCTCTGCCGAGCGAGCGGCCTCTGCTGAGCGAGCGGAATCATGAGCAGATGCAGTATTTTCCTCAGGGGAACTCTCGGAAGCACCTTGTTCGGATTGCCGCGCTGCTGCCGCGCGGGCTGCAGGAGAGGAATCGAGCACCACACGACGGCGTGGTACGTTGTATTCGACAAGACCAGTGTGCACAATGGTGCAACCAACCTTGGATTGAGTGGCAAGTTCCACCATAGCCTCGTCAGTAAAGCCGGTAACATCGTTGATGATAGAGGCACCCAGGCGCACGCAAAGCTTCGCAACATCGACATGACGGGTGTCCACTGACACGATTGCACCCGCTTCTACCAGATTCTTAACTACTGGTGCGATCCTTTCGCCTTCTTCTTCTGAGCTCACAGCACTAAAGCCAGGACGGGTTGACTCTCCTCCTACATCGATGATGTCGGCACCTTCATCGAGCATTTGCATGCCGCGCTCGATAGCTGCATCCGTATCGAGGTAGTCGCCACCGTCGGAAAACGAATCCGGAGTAACGTTTAAGATGCCCATGATGCGTGGACGGTCGAGGCTCAATTCATGATCACCACAGCGCCATGTAGTGGTTTCTCTGCGTAGCATCGTAAAACCTACCTTATAAAACAGACAAGTTTTACCAACGACGGCAACACTTGTCCGTTTTTTACTGTCTGCCTTCTTTCTAGGTGATGCCCCATTG
>CAYTTI010000004.1:1361-23643 GCA_964440675.1 uncultured Coriobacteriaceae bacterium | reverse complement strand
TTTAATAGGGTCATCGGCGAACGCATTGGATCGTCTACGCTGCAAGCTACCGCAATCGACGCTCGAAACGACGTAATAAGCACCGTGGGTGTGCTGCTTGCGGCGGCAGCCTCGTCCTGCTTTGGCTGGGATCTCGATGGCTGGGCAGGTCTTGGTATTGGTCTGTTCGTCGTATGGAGCGGCTTAAGCCTCGTAGGCGAAACGGTGAGCCCACTTTTGGGGAAAGCTCCCGATCCACAGCTTGTAGAGCACATCCATAACACCATCATGAGCTATCCCAAGGTGTTAGACACCCACGACCTCATGGTGCACGACTATGGACCGGGACACCTCATTGTGAGCGCTCACGTTGAAATGCCCGCAGATGCCGACCCCATGGAGAGCCATGACACCATAGACAATATCGAGAGCTTCTTTAGGGAGGAAGGTATCCTGGCAATTTTGCACTACGATCCCATCGTTACGGATGACGAAAGGCTCAACACGATGCGCGGCTGGATAGCTCAGCATATTCGCAGCATACATCCAAAGCTTACGATTCATGACGTACGAACTATTCCCGGTCCCACCCACACCAATGTGCTATTTGATGTCGTGCGCCCCCATGGGCTTGAAATGTCAGATGATGAGCTGCGTGCTCAGGTATCGAATTTGGTGTCTGAGCACTTCCCGGAGGCGGTGTGCAACATTACGATCGACACGAGTTACGTCGGTAGCTACGACAACGGTGTTTCATAGGCTACAACCGCAGCTGCATGAGCTACAACCGCAGCTACAACGCAGTACCAGCCCCTACGACAACAGGTAGTACCCCATAACAAGGCCGCCCAGTACAATACGGTAGACACCAAAGGCGGTAAACGTATGGCTTCGTACAAAGCTGGTGAGCCAGCGAATAGCAAGCAGCGAAACAGCAAAGGCAACAAGGCAGCCAACGCACAGTATCTGCAGTTCGGTCGCACCAAAAACACCGCCATCGAGCATGAGATACTTGCCCAGGCGCAAGGCACTCGCTCCAAACATGACAGGTATGGCTAAAAAGAAGGTGAACTCTGCTGCAACCTTGCGCGTGGTTCCCAGCAACAAGCCACCAATAATGGTTGAACCCGAACGTGAGGTACCCGGAATCAGGGCAAGAACCTGAAACAAACCTATGCCCAATGCCGTGCGCAGCGGAATATCTTCTGCACGACTCACGTTCGACGCAGCGCCAACATGTGCCCGTGGTATAGCCTGTCCCGTATGTTGCGCCGAAGGAGAAAAGTGTGCACCACGCATCTGCGTCGCGTCTGCCAGGTACCAGCGCTCGATCACAATGAAGAGCAGGCCATATACCACCAGAGCTGCAGCAATAACAGGTGCAGTGTAGAAATGTTCCTCAATAAGGTCATCGAGAGGAATTCCTACTACGGCGGCAGGAATGCACGCCACAATAATCTTTCCCCAGAGCGTCCAGGTGGCTCGTTTATCTTCTGCCGATTTACTTAAGGCAAAAGGATTTAAGCGCCGAACATACAAAAGGCACACCGCAAGTATTGCACCGAGTTGGATAACAACCAGAAACATATCCCAGAACTCTGAGCTTACATCGAGTACGACAAGCTCATCGAGCAGTAGCATGTGTCCGGTAGATGAAATAGGAAGCCATTCGGTGATACCTTCTACCAGGCCATAGAGCGCCGATAGAAGCAGCTGAGTAATATCCATGTACCATCCCTCCGGTTACACTGGTTTGTATACTGTATGTCTCTCATGGTGCCGCTTGGCAAAAGTCCTTGCAAGTATCACCGGTAAGTTCATACAAGCATCCTGAAAGCCTTTGCAGTCAGTTGTACTCTGTTACTACACATTACCTTGCAAACATTTGTAGGGTATATGAACTGTCAAACTACGAAAGGAGCTTTATATGTCTACCGTTCGTGAGCTTAACTACAAGCGTGTATTCGTGTCTTTGGACGGATCGGATTGCCAAGACGACGTATTTGCCCGCGCCATTCAAATCGCCTGTCGCAACAATGCCGAACTGTTTATTGGCCATGTAATCGATACAACAACACTCGAAACAGCAGGTATTTATCCTTCCAAGTTACTCGAAGCCCTCGAGAGCTCATTTCGCAACAGCATTGCCCCTCAGCTCAAAATCGCAGAGAAAGAAGAGCACATCCCTCGCGTTGAGGTAATTGTTCGCAGCGGCCGCATTCGTGAAACCCTAAAGGACGAAATGCTCGACCAGATCAACCCCGACCTGGTCGTATGTGGTGCTCGGGGTCTCTCTCCCATTAAGTACGCTCTGCTTGGTTCGATCTCTACTTTTTTGCTGCGCAACGCCGATTGTGACATTTTAGTTGTGAAATAGTATGTAAAAGGTGTTCGAGACCACTCAAAATGCGTGAGAAATTCGTAGATTTCGTCTTCATGAGTTAGACTCGAGGTATTGCTTTACATCGGCTTTGTCTCTCGTGTATGGCTTGTACGTTGCATTAATCGCACGGTATACGTAGATAGTATGCACGTTCGTTAGGCTACACAGGAGGATGGTATGCGAAATTGGGTGAGACGTGTTGTCACGACGCTTGTCGTCGCACTTGTTGCCCTGTCGTCTGTGGCGAGTCTCTTTGTTGGTGGCCGTATTGCCCAGGCCAGCGAGTTAGATGATGCGGTTACACAAACGACCGCAGCCTACGAACAGGCGCAGTCCGAGCTTGCTGAAATTGAGTCCCGCATTGAAGAAAACGAAGCTCGCCTCGCCGAGCTGGAAGAACAGCTACCAGCACAACAGGATGTTACCGCTGCGGCAATCTCGGCACATTACAAGTTGCAACAGGATTCTCAGAGTTTGCTGGTTTTACTTCTCTCCAGTGAAAGCTTTAGCGACTTTATCTCTGTGCTGTTCTATTTGGATGTCATCACAGCCCGTAACACCCAGGCAATAGACAATTTGCTTGCAATGGAAGAAGAGCTTACCAGCTTACAAGAAGAGCTGGAAACCGACCGCGCGGAGGCTGAGGCCAAGGTCGTAGAGGCGCAGGAGGCGCTCCAGGCGGCTCAAGACGCAGTAGCAGCCCAAGCAGCGGCGGAGGAAGCAGAGGCTCAAGCTGCCCTCGAAGCGGCGCTTGAGGCTGCCCAACAACAAACAAGCTCAACAACAGCATCAGGCAATACCTTTACCGTTGAGGTACCCGAGAGTTCAACCCCCGACGCCGTTGAGTGGTCAAGCGACAAAGAAACCTTCGTTGCCGAGTGGACCGCGCGCATCGATGCTTACCTTGCCGGTTCTCCCCTTGCTGGCTATGGCGCAACCTTTGCCGAGGCAGCCTGGGATTATGGTGTTGATCCTCGTTGGTCTCCTGCTATTGCCTGTATTGAGTCCAGCAAAGGTCTCTATTGCTTCGCGTCGCACAACGCCTGGGGTTGGGGCTCTGCAAGCTGGCCCGATTGGGAAACAGCCATTCGAGAGCATGTGGCTGGGCTTGCAAGTGGCTATGGCTACACCATAACTGTTGCTGCAGCACAAAAGTATTGTCCGCCTAATTGGGAACATTGGTATGCTTCCGTTCTTTCAGAGATGGAGCGTATCTAACGAACGGAGGCATATATACATGAGTGAAGACACACAAGCAGCTACCAATCACTTTGCCGACCCTGATCCTTCACATCGCTTTGCCGACCCTGATCCTTCACATCGCTTTGCCGACCCTGATCCCGCGCTTACCCTTGGCAGCACTCATGCGGGCTTCACAGTAACCCGCGTTGAAGAGTTACCTGAGCGTAGAGGTTGGGGATATGTGTTCCGTCACCAAACGAGCGGAGCGCAACTCGCTTGGATTGCCTGTGACGACACCAACCGAGCCTTTGCAATTGCTTTCAAAACACCTCCCGCAAACAGTACTGGTGTCTTTCACATTCTTGAACACTCGGTGTTGGACGGCTCAAAGCGCTTTCCCACCAAAGAGCCCTTTGTACACCTGCTCAAGTCCTCCATGCAAACCTTTTTGAATGCAATTACCTTCCCCGACAAAACGATGTATCCAGTCTCATCCACCAACAAGCGCGACCTCGAAAACCTGATGGATGTGTACTTGGATGCCGTGTTTCATCCCAACATCTACACTCATCCTCATATTTTTGAACAGGAGGGGTGGCACCTCGAAGTCGCTGACAACGATGAAGCATCGCTTGTGTACAACGGGGTTGTCTTAAACGAAATGAAAGGGGCACTCTCAAACCCTGATGAGGTACTGTTTGAAACCTTGTGCAGCCAACTCTTCCCAGATACCTGCTACCAATACGACAGCGGCGGCAACCCACGAGCTATAACAAAGCTCAGCTACGAAGAGTTTCTGGATACCCATGCCCGCCACTACACGCCACGCAACAGTTATTCCTTTTTGTACGGAGACATCGATATAGAGCATATGCTCAGCTTTGTTGGCACACACTTGGACAGTGCGCTGGAACGCAGTGGTGACAAAGGTCCCAACAAACTGTGCCTGCAGAGCCCAGTTACGCCAGAGCCCATCCAGGTGTGTATGGAAATTTCTCAAGAGAATGCCTGCCTGGGTATTGCCTACGTACTCAACGCCAACGATCGCACCACACAGCTAGCGCTCTCCGTGTTGCTTGATGCCCTTATGGGATCCAATGAAGCCCCGCTTAAACGGCATTTGCTCGGGCTGAATCTAGCGAACGATGTGGTATGCATGGTGGTAGATGGGCTCTTGCAACCCATGCTCATCTTCCAGCTCAAGGGAGTCCACGAAGGCGCTGTCGATACATTCCGTACTGAACTTGAAGCTGCGGCAGCTGAGCTAGTGAAAAATGGGATTCCGCGCGATTGCCTTGAAGCATCGCTCGCACGCGCTGAGTTTGCCCTGCGTGAACACAACTACGGCAGCTATTCGGCTGGTGTATACCTTGCCATAAGTGCCATGAGCAGCTGGTTGCACGACGATGAGCGCCCCTTTGAGTACCTTCACTACGAGACAAGCCTGAAAGAGCTCAGCGACGGCTTAGCCACCACCTATTATGAGGACTTGCTCAACGATGTGGTGTGCACAAGCATCCATACTGCCCAGGTGGAAGTACTGCCGGGACAGACGGGCAGCGCCAAAGAAGAGGCAGCAGAGCTTGCTGTCATGCGTGAGAAACTCGACGATGACGACATCGCAGCCATTTCTGCCAAGGTAGAGGCGCTTCGTACCGAGCAATTTGCCCCCGACACAGCCGAGGCGATTGCTTCCTTGCCACGCCTGCACGTCTCTGATATAGACGAACCTGCGCAGGAACCTCCTGTAGAGAAGCTCGAGAACGAGCCTTTATGTGTATACCACGACATACCAACCGACCATATCATGTATGTCTACCACTACTTTGGCCTGTCGAACATATCGTGGGATGAGCTTCCGTACGTAACTATTTTGACAGACGTACTCGGTAAACTTGCAACGTCTCAGCACAGCGCCTTAGAGCTCGATACCCTATGCGGGCGTGAACTCGGCAATCTCAGCTTCTTTACCGAAGTTGTCTCTATGCACAACATGCGCAATGAGCTGCGCCCCATGTTTGTAGTGGGCGCAAGTGCACTTTCACAACACGCCACCTCAGTTGCAACGATTCTACAGGAGATATGGTCTTCGACCGATTTCTCCGACCATGCGCGCATTCATGACATCTTGCTTCAATGTAAGGTAGCGATGGAGCAGATGTTCATAAGTGCAGGTCATTCCCTTGCAGTAGCGCGGGCGAGCTCGTACTTCTCGCCTGCTGAGTTGTGTCGTCAACAGCTTTCGGGTATTGACTACTACCTGTTCCTGAAAGATACGCTTGAGCACTTCGATGAGCGGGCGGATGGTATTGAGCATCGTTTACACGATATTGCCCAGCGCATCTTCTCTGCGAGCAACCTGGAAACAAGCTTCACGGGGTCGAAGGAGGACTACGAACGCTGGCGCGAAGCTGCTTCCGACTTTTCGCTCACACCAGTACAGGCCACGCCGGCCTCACTCACGCCGACACAAGCCGCGCCAGCTCAAGCCACGCCAGCACTGATAATTCCGGAGCCCCAGATACGTAATGAGGCCTTCGTTATCCCCGGAGACGTGTGCTTTGTTGGAGCAGCGTTTGATGCTCATTCCATGGGTGTCGTTCCCCATGGTAGCTGGAGTGTGTGCTCACGTGTTATCTCCTACGATTACTTGTGGGACCGCGTGCGCAAACAAGGTGGTGCCTATGGCTGCGGCTTTAAGGCAAGCACCGAATCCATCATGCAGCTCTACTCCTACCGTGATCCTGCCATAGATCCCACACTTGCTGCCTATGATGAGATAGCGCACTGGCTTGCCACCTGGCAGCCATCTCAGGAGGAGTTCGAGGGCTACATTATTTCTTCGGTTGCAAGCCTCGATGCGCCTGAGACAGCTCGCGCACTCATGCGGCGCCAGGATATTCAGCGCTTATGCAAGCGCCCAGAGACGTGGCGTGCTTCACTGCGTACACAGATGCTCAACTGTACCCTTGCCAACCTGCATGAGAAGGCGGAGATCTTGCAGCATCTTGCCGCCAAACGAGGTACCTGTGTCTTTGGAAACCTCAGGAGCATCGAGAGCTCGAAAGCACCGCTTCAAACCATCCAGCTGATGGATAGTATGTAGGCATCACGAGGCATTACAAGGCAGCGCGTCCACATCTATCGAGCATGAACATGTCATACTTGCCATGTGTCGTATTCATCATCTGAGCTAGGAGCTACTATGAACTTCCTTGATCTGGTACGCATGCGCTACTCCGTTCGCGCGTTTGCTCAAACCCCGGTGGAGACCGTAAAGCTCAAGCAAATACTTGAAGCTGGGCGACTGGCACCTACCGCTACCAACGCTCAGCCAGTACACATCATTGTGGTACGAAGTGAAGAGGCTCGGGAGCGCCTGTATGAGGCAACTCCCATGAGTTACAAGGCACCGGTAAGCCTCTTGGTGTGCTACGACGATTCGGAGGCCTGGCATAACTCCCGCGAGAAGAACTATCACTCCGGAGAGATGGATGCCTCTATCGTGTGTGATGAAATGATGCTGGCCGCAGCCGAACTTGGATTAGGAACGCTGTGGGCGCGTGGCTATCACACAGAGACAGTCGCCGAGGCAATGGACATACCGAAACATCTCACCCTGTGTTGCATTCTCGACGTGGGATATCCTGCAGAAAACGCTCATCCATCGGCCAACCACACCAAGCGCAAGCCCATGAACGAATTTGTCGTTCGTGAAATGTAGCCAAGAAAAGATGGTAGCAACAAGCACCCTAATTGCTTGGCGCAGAGATCTACATCAAATTCCAGAGCTCGACACACAGGTAGAAAAGACGCTTGCCTACGTGGAATCTGTTTTGGAATCCTTTGGTGATGTTTGTACGCTGTATTACCCTACTCCCCATGCACTGTGTGCCTTTTTTCACTGCGGGGCACCTTCTACCATCGCGATTCGTGCCGAGCTCGATGCCTTGCCTGTAGAGGAACAAACAGGAGAACCCTGGGCGTCACGACATCCAGGGTGCATGCATGCCTGTGGCCACGATGCTCATATGGCTATGGCTCTTGGCGTTGCTTACGATATAACTCATCAGCTCATACACCCAAAGCATAACGTTGTACTCGTGTTTGAACCCGCAGAAGAAACAACGGGAGGGGCGCAAGATATCCTGCACTCGCAGATCTTAGAGCAGCTTGGCTGCGCGTCCATTCTGGGAATCCACCTGTGGCCTGGCATTGCAGCGGGAAGCTGTGCCACCCGTGCCAACACGCTGCTCGCTGCATCATGCGAGGTTACTATTTCGTGTATCGGCAAGGCCGCGCACATTGGCCGCCCCGAAGAAGGCTCCGACGCGCTGGGATGCATATGTGCTATTCAACAGGCCACAACACGCGAGGTTACTAAGCTCGCCCAGCACCATGCGCAGATGGGTCTTGTGGGCTATGGCCACATGCAGGCAGGACAGGTACGCAACCAAATTGCCGAGCATGCGCTGCTCGAGGGAAGTCTGCGCACGGAGACCCAAGAACTGCGTAGGCAGGCACAAAAAGGTATCGAGCGCTGCGCACACAGTTGTGCTGATCGCTATTGCTGTAGTGTTGAGGTCACGTTCTCTGAGGGCTATCCGGCTCTTCGCTGTAATAGCGAACTGGTGGAACAGGCAGGCAAGCTTTTAGATGGCGAACTCTTAGATGGCAAGCTCCAGCTGTTGGACGAGCCTTTGCGCATAACCGATGACTTTTCCTATTACTGCGAATGCATGCCTGGACTTTTCCTATTGCTTGGCACAGGCGATACACCCTCGCTGCATACCAGTACCTTCACCTTTGACGAAGCGCTCATTGCCCAAGGTGTGAACATCTACGAAACACTGCTTACTTCGACAGCTCCCACGCAAGCGCAATAGCGCCGTCACCTACATTTTTGGTGAGTACTGGTCCGCCATCCTTTATGCGAACGCGCGCATGGGGAAGGCGGTGTTTGAGCGCAAGTAAGGTATACCGAGCATCAGCCGTACGCCTCCCACAATGCGTAAGCAGCACATCGCGGGCAGACTCGGGAACGTGCGCTGCAAGCTTGCGCCCGAGCTCAAGTGAGCCATGAGCACTGCCGAGTTCACAAACCCTTCCCTGTGAGAGCTCCATTATGGGACGGGTATTGAGCATACTCGTAAGGGAACGACGCAAGGATCCCAGCCTTCCGCTTTTACGAAGTGTCCCCATGTCGGGAACGCTGAATATAACGTGTACCTTTTCGCGCAGGCAAAGCAGCTCATCCACCACACGCGCACGTGTGTATCCCTGCTCAATCAGGCTATGAGCACGACGCATGAGCATCTCAAGAGCTCCTGCCGTGCTCCACGAGTCCACCACGCTCACCTGCTGCATGGCGGAATCCGCCATTGCAGAAGCCGCCGCCTGAGCCGATCGGTACGCGCCCGACAGGCGTGAGGAAATAGGACAACAGATCACCTCTGATCCCTGATCGAGCAGCTCACGAAACACCGCTGCAAATTCAGCTGGTAAGGGTGGCTCTGTGCTTATGTTCTGCGAGCGCTCGAAAAGCTCAAGATAGTCCTCGTTTTCACCCTGAAAGCTCTCCTTGTAACGACGGCCGTCGCACACATAGGTCATCGGAACAACGCGAAGTTGTAAGTGCTGCGCTTCGGTACGTGAAAAACAGGCCGTACTATCGGTAACTAACGTGAGCATATACGGTTACTCCCTATAGCGCGAAACTTGGTATACCGTGCCTCGAGTAACTCGTCAACCGAACGTGATGCAAGCTGATCAAAGGTAGCTAACACACGAGTGAGCATCTCGGAACCAATTTCTTGCGGCGTACGCCCAGCATCGTCGATGATGTCATCCACTATACCGAGATCAACGAGGTCATCAGGACGCATATGCAAAGCTTCTGCGGCCTCCTGTGCCTTCTTGGCATCCTTCCACAAAATGGATGCACAGGCCTCAGGGCTCACCACTGAATACGCAGAGCTCTCAAGCATGAAAACCCTATCGGCAACACTTAAGGCCAAAGCACCTCCCGAGCCGCCCTCACCCGTTATCACCGTAACGATGGGTACGCGCAGTGAGCCCATTTCCAACAAGTTGGTAGCGATGGCTTCTGCCTGTCCGCGCTCTTCTGCCCCAATGCCACAGTAGGCACCTGCAGTATCAACCAAGCACAGCACCGGTCGGCCAAATCGTTCGGCCTGCTTCATGAGACGGAGCGCTTTGCGATAGCCTTCTGGATGTGCCATGCCAAAGTTGCGCGCTACCCGATCTTTCATGGTGCGCCCACGTTCGATGGCAATAACCGTCATGGCAATACCGTTTTTCCACGCAATGCCCGCAACCACAGCGCTATCTTCTCCATACAGCCTATCGCCATGGAACTCAACAAAGCCGTCGAACGCAGTCTCAATGAGAGCAAGTGCCGTTGGATGTTTGGAAGATCGAATGTACTTCAATGCGTCAGAGGTATTCTTAGCGAGATGAGGTGTCCGCCTGCGACTTTTACGCGGAATGTCAACACCAGAAAGGGTATGGGGAGCCTCTGATGCGGGCTCAAGCCCTTCATGCAGCGCCAAAAGTTCGGCCAGAGTGTCACGCATAACACTACGGTGAACCACCATATCGCAAAAGCCATGATCTACCAGAAATTCAGCGCTCTGAAAACCCTGTGGCAAACGCTTGTGAGTTGTTTGTTCAATTACACGTGGACCAGCAAAGCCCACGAGCGCCTCTGGCTCGGCAAGCGTTATGTCGCCTTCCATCGCAAAACTTGCCATAACGCCGCCCGTAGTAGGATCGGTGAGCACCGCAATGTACGGATGACCAGAGGCGGCAAAGCGCTCGCGCACCAGGGACACCTTCGCCATCTGCATAAGCGAGGTAAGTCCTTCTTGCATGCGCGCTCCACCCGACAAGCAAAAACCGACAACCGGCAAGCCTTGCTCTGTTGCTCGCTCGAAAACGCGACTGATCTTTTCGCCCACAGCCGATCCCATAGAGCCCATCATGAAGTTGGCATCCATAAAGAAGGTGGCACAGGCAATGCCTGCTATGGTGGCCTTACCACACACAACAGCTTCTGTTTCGTGTGAGCATTCCTGAGCTGCTTCTAAGCGCTCTGTGTAGCCAGGAAAATCGAGGAAGTTAGTGGACGCGAGTGTGGCGTCCCACTCTTCAAAACTCCCCTCATCAACCGTAATGCGCATACGTGCACGACCAAACACACGCAGATGGTGGCCACAACGTGGACATACGTCGAGCGCAGAGCTGAGCGCCTCCTGCTCGATAATGCGCTTACAGGCAGGGCATTTCACATAGATACTACGCTCGGGCAGCGCAACTGCCACCTCGGTAGGAGGACTTTCAAGCTCATTGGTGCTTAAGCGACGCTTATCTTCAATACTACTCATACAAATGCTCCATGAGATTGGTGTGGTAGTTACCTGAGAGGAACTCTTGGTTCGCAAGAATATCGAGTAACAGGGTGGAATTATCTTCCACGCCTTCAATCACCAGTTCACCTAGAGCAGAGCGCATCTTACGCAGGGCCTCTTCGCGGGTTTGCGAAAAGGCCACGAGCTTGCCAAGGAGCGAATCATAGTAAGGAGGAACAACAGAGCCTACATACAAGGCTGAATCAAAGCGCATCCAGGGGCCATTGGGCACATGCAACATGGTGATGTCACCCACCGAGGGCAAGAAATCTGGCGTCTCGGCATTGATACGGCACTCGATGGCATGACCCTTGGCAGTAAGCTCAGCTTGCTCCATGGGAAGCTTTTGACCAGCAGCCACCCGCAGCTGCCACTTAACGAGATCGATGCCCGTTACAAACTCGGTTATGGGGTGTTCAACCTGCAAGCGGGTATTCATCTCGAGAAAGTAGAAGTTCCCGTCATCGGTATACAAGAACTCTACGGTACCCACACCCACATAGTTCACCGAACGTGCTAGGTCGCGCGCGCACGCACACATGCGCTCACGGATATCATCGTGTCCTGTCAGGCAGGGTGCCGGACTTTCCTCGATAAGCTTTTGGTTGTGACGCTGCACCGAGCACTCCCGCTCGCCAAGGGACAGTACCTTGTGCGCAGCATCAGCCAGAATTTGCACTTCAACGTGATGTGCGGGAGAGATGAACTTCTCCATGTAGCACGCCCCATCGCCAAAGGCAGCTTGAGCCTCTGCCTGAGCTGCCACAAGCGCTTCTGGAGACGCCTCAGGTGACAGTACTTTGCGGATACCGCGACCGCCGCCACCCGAGCGCGCCTTGATGAGCACCGGGCAGCCTATGCGCTTGGCTTCCGCCAGAGCCTGCTCGGGCGTTTTGAGAAGCTCGCAGCCAGGTGCTACGGGTACACCCGCCCCAATTGCAACCGAGCGCGCAGCGTCCTTTTCGCCCATCTGGTCGATAAGCTCAGGCGATGGCCCTACAAATACCAAGCCGTACTCACGACAGGAACGCGCAAAGTGGGAATTTTCTGCAAGAAAGCCGTATCCGGGGTGAATTGCCTTGCATCCCGACTCAAGCGCGCAGGTGATAATGGCGGCCTCGTTGAGGTAGGACTCAAAGGGGCGTGGCCCTCCAATGCAGTAGGCCTCATCCGCCAGCGACACGTGCAGGGCCTCAGCGTCTGCGGTGGAAAAGACCGCAACAGTTTTTACGCCCATTTCCTTACAGGCACGAATGATGCGAACGGCTATCTCGCCACGATTAGCTACAAGAATCTTGTCGAACATACCTTAGCTACCCATGCTAATTACTCGACTACCTAATTACTCGACTGGCCATGCTAAATGCTAACTACTTGGCTGCTGTTTACTTGACTGCTGTTGTGGCACCAAGGCAAACGACATCTCGGCAGTGCAGCACAACTGACCTTGCACATAGGCCTCACCCGAGGCAAAGCGAAACGGCCCACGCTCCCGGACTATTCTGCTCACAAGCTCGACGGTATCTCCCGGGTGTACCGGATGCTTAAAGCGCACCTTATTCAAACTCGTGTACATGGGGGTGACATCACCCACATCCTGATCGGCCAAAAGCACGCAGCAGTTCTGGGCAAGCATTTCGCACAAGATCACGCCAGGAACCGTAGGATTGTCTGGAAAATGTCCTTGTACAAAGAACTCTTCGCCGGTGATCTGCACGCTGCCGTGCGCTTCTCCATCAACCAACTCTGCTTCATCGAGCAAAAGCATGGGCTCGCGATGGGGAATGATGGTTTTAATTTCTGTACGATTCATAATGTTCCTAGCAAATCTTCATGAGACAGCTGCCATACTCAACCAAGTCGCCATCCTCGACACAAATGTCCACGATTTCGCCCTCTACCTCAGACCTTACTTCGTTCATAACCTTCATCGCCTCCACAATGCACAGCGTTTGGCCAACGTGCACGTGATCGCCCACCCGTACAAAGGGCTCTGCACCAGGTGACGAAGCCGCATAAAACACGCCAACCATAGGAGCACTGACCACTGTTGCATGAGACATATTAAGGCTATCTGGCAAAACCTCACCGGCATGAGGCGTATTGAGGCTGTCCGACAGGGCGTCGCTAACGCGAGTTGCATTAAGGTCGTTTGGCAGGACGTTGCCAGCGCGAGACAGGTCTGAGCCGGTGTGATGTTGGTCAACACCCTGCATAGGAGCAAGGTACCCTAATGAACTAGACGCTTCTGCTTGCTCGGCAGACACCTCTGCTCGCTCGAGCTCAACCGAGGTGCCGTCTGCCTCCTTAATAATCACACGCCGAAGGTCGTTCTCGCACATGATGCGTGCGATCTCGTTAATGCGCTCGGTATCCATAGCAAGCCTCTATTCTTCGTGCGCCTTAAGCGCAACCGCAGCATTGTGCCCGCCGAATCCCAGGTTGCACGAGAGTGCCCAGCGAACATCGGCACGTACTGCCGTATTTGGCGTGTAGTTAAGGTCGCACTGCGCATCGGGCGTTTGATAATGAATGGTAGGTGGGATGATGCCGTCATGCAGAGCAAGCGCGGATGCCATTATTTCAAAGGCACCGGTAGCTCCCAACATGTGTCCGGTCATCGACTTGGTGGAAGAAATATGCGCGGCGCGCGCTGCATCTTCACCCAGCGCCTGCTTAATGCCGAGCGTTTCAGAGGCATCGTTGAGCTTCGTTGAGGTGCCGTGGGCGTTAATGTAGAGTCCCTCATCTGAACACAGGCCACTTTCCTCGACGGCAAGCCGCAAGGAACGGGTAAGCCCTGCTGCATCTGGATCGGGACTGGTCATGTGATAAGCATCGCTCGTATTGCCGTAGCCAACCACCTCGGCGTAGACATGGGCACCGCGCTCCAGGGCATGTTCTCGCTCTTCCAACACTAACACGCAGGCACCCTCCCCTATGACGAAGCCATCACGCTCGGCATCGAAGGGGCGACAAGCCGTTTGAGGGTCGGGGTTGCGCGTTAAGGCACGTGCGCTCGAAAAGCCCGCGACAGCCACCAGGGTAACGCCTGCTTCGGCACCACCTGCCAAAATAGCGTCGGCATAGCCATGCTGAATGGCACGATACGCCTCGCCTATGGCATGCGCAGAGGTGGCACAAGCAGTTACCACAGGTAGAACGGGGCCTTTTGCCTGATGACGAATGGAAATCATGCCCGCTGGCATGTTGGCGATCATCATGGGGATCATGAAAGGAGATGCGCGACGCGGCCCTCGTTTGTCGATCGTTAAGATGTTGTCCGTAGTGGTGGAAAGGCCACCAACGCCTGAGCCAACATAGACACCCAGGCGCTCGGACGCTATATTCTGTGTGACGTCCAGGCAGGCATCGTGCATCGCTTCGTCGGAGGCAACGAGGGCATACTGGGTAACGAGATCGTTGTGACGTGCCTCTGTCCTGCCAAGCAGCTCCTTACCGTCGAAGTTCTTGACCTCTGCAGCGATTTTCACGGCAAGGTCGGAGGTATCGAAGCGCGAGATAAACCCGACACCCGACTCTCCAGCGACAAGCGCCTTCCAGGCAGTTTCAACATTGTTGCCAACCGGCGATACAACTCCCATGCCAGAGATAACAACCCTGTGTTCCATCACATACTCCATGTCAAAACACAAACGTAACGTGCTATGGCTGCTCAGCGCGCCGCACCCGCTCAGCGTGCCATACTTATGCAACGTGGCCACCTCAACCGAGCGCGCCATCCCTACTTAGCGCGCCATGCCGTCCCTACTTAGCGCGCCATGCCACCGTCGATACGAATAACCTCGCCAGTAATATAGGCAGCATCATCGCTCACCAAAAAGCGCACGAGAGCAGCAACCTCATCGGCAGAGGCCATCCGACCCAACGGAATCTGTGCCTCGTAGGCACCGCGCGTCTCATCAGGCAACATTGAGGTCATATCGGTTTCGACAAAACCAGGTGCTACCGCATTTGCCGTAATACCCCGAGGGGCAAGCTCTGCTGCAATCGCCTTGGTAAAACCGATAAGCCCCGCCTTCGATGCTGCGTAGTTTGTCTGGCCTGCGTTCCCCACAAGACCTACCACCGAGCTCATGTTAACGATACGCCCTGCGCGCTGACGCATAAAGCTGCGAGTAAGTGCACGTGTCGTGTGAAAGGCCCCCTTGAGGTTCACATCAAGTACACGATCGATATCCTCATCGCTCATGCGCGCAAGCAATCCGTCGGCAGTTACACCAGCGTTGTTGACCAGTGCCCATACCGAGCCAAAATCGGCAAGCACCTGCCGTACAACCGTATCCACCGCATCTGAATCTGCAACATCACACTGATAAGCTCGAGCAGCTGCCCCCAACTCTTCGCAGGCAGCAACCGTATCCCGTGCAGCGTCGCTATTGCCCGCATATACCACCGCAATGTCCATGCCATCTTGCGCAAGGGCACAACAAATAGCGCGCCCAATACCACGCGAGCCCCCGGTAACCAGCGCAACACGGCGCTCTGCAACGCGCTGGAGCTTTTTTTTCTGCTGTGCCGCTTCCTGCTGTATCGCCATGCCTTACTCCTTCGTGCTGTACTACTCCTGCGTGTTGTGCTATTCCTGCGTGCTGCATGCTGCAACAATTGTTTCAAGCTGCTTATTGCTTTCACACGGAAAGGCCTGCGCGTCTGTAAGCGTGCGCTTCACGAGTCCCGACAAGGTCTTGCCCGGACCTACCTCTATATAGGTATCGATATCTTGACTGTCACACCACATGAGCGTATTAACCCACTGCACAGGGCATGCAGGCTGGCTTGCCAAAAGATTCTTACGTTCGTTCGCGCTGTTTGTGGGATACGGCAAAGCAGTGCGGTTCGCAATAACGGGTACGCGAGGTGTTGCGAGTTCAACATGATCTTCCAGATAGCTCGCCAGTCCTTCGGCAGCGGAGTTCATCAGCGGACTGTGAAAAGCACCCGATACCGCCACGGACATGGAACGCCCTTTGTTGGCGCGTACCAGCTCATCAAAGGTAGCAAGCGCATCGGGCAGACCCGCCACAACTGTTTGCTGTGGGCTATTAAAGTTCACCGGCCACACACCCTCAACTTCGGCAGCAAGCCCTACAACCGTATCGGCATCCATGCGAAGAACAGCGCGCATCTCGCCTGGCTGTGTCTGCGCTGCAGCTTCCATGAGTTCAGCACGCTTACACACAAGCCGGAATCCTTCTTCATCGCTCAAGGCACCCGCAAAGGTTAGTGCGGCAAGCTCACCCAAGGAAAAACCGCAGGCCACATCGGGTGTGACACCCTGTGCCTCAAGAGCGCGTGCGCAGGCCAAATCGGCCGCAAATACGCAGGGTTGCGTGTTGAGGGTTTGACGCAGCTCTTCGTCTGTGCCGCGCAAGCACTGCTCTTTGGTGCCTGGACGAATTGCATCCGCCATATCGAATACAGCAGCAGCCGCACTCACCGACGCAATGAGATCCTCGCACATGCCAGGGTGTTGAGCACCCTGGCCCGCAAACAAAAAAGCTATACCAGCCACGTTGTAGCCTCCGAGAGTACCTGCTCGGCACCTGCAAGCAGGTCGTCTATGATATCAGCTGCCGATTCACGATGCTTAATCATGCCAGCGATCTGCCCAGCCAAAAATGAGCCCTCACGATAGTTGTCTTCGCGAGCTGCCTTGCGCAGCGCACCGGTACCCATGCGCATAAGCTCATCTGGTGAGGCGGCTTGGCGCTCTGCCTGTGCATAGCGATTTGAAAACGGCGTCTTAAGACAGCGCACGGGACTACCCAACGAACGACCGGTTGCTATCGTCGAGATGTCCTTTGCCTTGATGACAAGCTCCTTATAGGTTTCACCAATGGTGCACTCATCAGCAACCAAAAAACGTGTACCTATTTGAACCCCCTGGGCACCCAGCATAAAGGCAGCGGCAACACCGCGGCCATCACCTATACCGCCGGCAGCAACAACGGGAATGTTAACTGCATCGACAACCTGGGGAATAAGCGGCATGGTGGCTGTTTCACCAATGTGTCCCCCCGACTCGGTTCCCTCAGCCACCACCGCAACAGCCCCACAGCGCTCCATCTTGCGTGCATGTGCTACGGAGGCAACGACGGGCACCACCTTGATACCAGCGTCGATCCAGTCCTTCATGTACTTAGCAGGATTGCCCGCACCTGTTGCTACAACTGGAACTCGTTCGTCGAGAATCACCTGAGCAATCTCATCTGCTGCAGGATTTTCAAGCATGAGATTGACAGCAAAGGGACGATCGGTGTGGTGGCGCGTCTTTTGAACCTGCTCGCGGACGTATTCAGCAGGAGAGTTACCAGAAGCGATGATGCCCAAGCCACCTGCCTCAGATACCGCCGAAGCGAGGCTCCAGTCGGAAACCCAAGCCATACCGCCCTGGAGCACGGGTTTTTCGATATCAAGCAGGTCACATATTGGCGTACGAATCATTACTTCTCTCCCAAAAGCTCGTCGAGAATGTCGACAAACTCACCAATGGTTGCAGGGTTGACATCGGGATCGACCTCAACGTCAAACTCATCCTCGCAGCTCATAACAATCTCAACGATCGCAAGGCTGTCTAAACCGATATCAGCAAGTTTGGTATCTACCGTAAGTTCAATATCGTCGAGACCACCCTGCTCGCGGACAATGTCGCATACTCGCTCAAACGTGCTCTGATCGGACATAGTGTTCCTTTCTTTCGGGCGCACTACGGCGCACACTTTGCAACCAACTCCACACAAGCTGTGCTTGTTCTCCACACAGCGTATGTTTATTCACTTCTTCTAGTCCGCGCACATACGTACGCTTGCGCCTATGCCTACACGCGTGACTGGCGCACATCGTTTGTTTATTACAGCACCCTACTCCCAGCGCAGCAAACACCACCCTGTATCAAGTCCTGCTCCAAAACCTACCATCGCTACCAGATCGCCCGTTACCATACGACGCGCACGAACGAGGCGATCGAGAATGAGTGGAATACACGCACTGGATATATTGCCCGTCTCGTGTATGGCACGCTCAACCTTCTTGCTATCTATCCCTAAACGCGCAATTGCAGCAGCAATGATACGTTCATTCGCCTGGTGAAGAATAAAGTGATTGATGTCGTCGGTGGAAATTCCAGCTTCTGTGCACATAGCTTCGATAGCATTGCACACTGTTGACGTGCCAAACTTAAATACCTGGCGCCCTTGCATGGAAAGTACACACGGTGCATGTTGTTCGGTTTCATCGTAGGGAGATGAGCTCACAAGTCCTGGAACATGCAAGGCCTCGCAGCAAGGCTCGGTTTCAAGCCGTATGGCAAGTGGATTTGCACCGCCATCTCCCAATACCGCTGCAGACGCTCCATCACCAAAAAGCACTGCGGTGTTGCGATCGCTCCAGTCTACCAAGCGACTCACCTTTTCAGCAGCAAGCACTAAGATGCGCTTCGCGCGCCCACGCGCAAACCACCCATCTGCTACATCCAGTGCAAAAACGAAACCAGCACATCCTGCAGAAATATCGAAGGCGGGACAGGTTGCCCCTAAGCGCTCTGCAATAACACAGGCTTGAGCAGGTACTAGGTGATCTCCCGAAGTTGTGGAGCACAGGATCGCATCCAGCTGATCTGCTGTTGTATGAGCCATGTCAAGTGCACGCTGACAGGCTGTATAGGCAAGGTCATCCAAGCTTTCTGTTGTGCAAAGGTGACGATGCTCAATCCCGGTACGGGAACGAATCCACTCGTCCGAGGTGTCAAGAAACTGTGAGAGCTCATCGTTTGAAACGACACGTTCGGGCAGAGCAGAGCCCGTACCAAGAATTGCAAAGCCCACCGTCTAAGCCTCCAAATGCGTAACCAGCAGCTGATTGAAGAGCTTTGGGTTCCCCTGCCCTTTGCTCTCCTTCATGCACTGACCAACCAAATACCCCACAACCTTGGTGTTACCCTCTTTGTATTGGCGTACCTGATCCTCGCATCGCGCGAGTACGGCGATAACGACCGACTCTAAGGCAGACAAATCAGTGCTTTGTCGCATGCCTCTACTGTCTACTACCGCAACCGGATCCTGATTGGTACCGTCGATAAGCTCAAGCACCTCACGAGCTTGAGCAGAGCTAATCGCATCCTCTGCCATAAGCTCAGACAGACGCGCCAGCTGCTGGGCACTCACCTGCGAAAAGGAGGGTAGCATGTTCACTACCACATTGGCAACGGTGGGAACTACCTGGCTTGGGCAGGCTGCCGCTGCCTCTTCAAAGAGCTGAGCGGTAGCAGGCGTTCCTGCAATTCGCGCGGCATCTGCTCGCTTTATGCCAAACTCCTTCTCGTAGCGACACCGCTTTTCGTCGGGAAGCTCGGGAATGTGCGCGCGACAGGCCTCGATAAAGCTGTCGTCTAAATCGAAGGGGGCAAGGTCGGGATCGGGAAACAGACGATAGTCATCGGCTGTTTCTTTAACGCGCATCACCGTTGTACGGTGTCGGGAGGGCTCCCAGTGCCTTGTTTCCTGGTACACGATGCCGCCTTCTTCGAGCACCTCAGCTTGGCGACAAATCTCATAGGCAAGCGCGTCGTGTAGGCTCTTAAACGAGTTGATGTTCTTCATCTCGGTTTTTGTGCCCAACTTGGAGCTTCCCCGTCTGCGAAGGCTGATGTTGCCATCGCAGCGCATCGAGCCACTCTCGAGCGAGCAGTCGGAAATACCCAGCGCAAGGAAAATTTCACGCAGTTGTTCCATGAACAGCCGTGCCTCTTCGGGAGTACGCAAATCGGGCTGGGTTACCAGCTCAATGAGCGGCGTTCCACAGCGGTTGTAGTCTATAAGCGACTCAGTAGCTTGGGTAATGCGACCTTCTTCGCCCCCCACGTGCACCATCTTCGCCGCATCCTCTTCCATGTGAATACGCTGAATACGGATGGGTACCACGTAGGATCCGTCCTTGTTTTTTGTAATGGTGAAGGCAGGGCGCTCCTTGGCTCCTTGCCCCGCAACCTCCAGGTCGAGATAGCCATTCATGCAGAAGGCAACCGGGCCCTGCGTCGTTTGGAAGTTCTTGGCCATGTCGGGGTAGAAGTAGTGCTTACGATAGAACATCGAATGGCGCTGTATCTCGCAGTGAGTGGCAAGACCAGCCATAACGATATATTCGATCGCCTTTTGGTTGGGCACGGGCAGCGCCCCCGGCATTCCTAAACACACCGGGCACACATTGGCATTCGGCTCATCGTCGTGACTGAGCTTGCAGTCACAAAACATCTTCGTTTCGAGCGTCGTGAGCTCGGTGTGTATTTCGAGACCGATGACAGCCTCCCAATCTTTGAGCACCTCATGAAGCTCTCTCATCCAAGCTCACCTCCCCTCATAGCAAATGCCGGAGCAACAACACCTGCGACATCGTGTGCACGTTCGAGCGCACGGGCAAGTTGGAGCAGTTGGGCATCGCAAAAGGCTGGACCTTGCAGCTGCGCCGAAACAGGCAAATGAGTTGTTGTTCCCAGGCCTAACGGCACCGAAATAGAGCCATTACCCGCAATATTGCTGGAAATAGTAAAGGTATCCGACAGATACATCTGTGTAGGATCGGATATCTCACCAAAACGAAAGGCCGTGCGTGGTGATGCAGGCAAGAGGATAGCATCACAGCGCTCAAAGGCCTGGGCGTAGTCCTGGGTAATGCGCGTACGTGCCTTCTGCGCAGGATAGTAGTACCGATCGTACACCCCGCTTGCCAATAGATAGGCTCCCAGCATCTGACGGCGCTTCGCCTCTGCGCCAAAGCCCTGAGCACGAGAGCGCGCGGTTTGCTCGGCAAGATTGCCACAATCTGGTTCACAGTACCCATAGCGCACGCCGTCGAAGCGAGCCAAATTGGAAAACGCCTCGCAAGGCCCTATGACGTAGTAAGCAGCGATTGCAGCATCAATATGAGGGAGTTCAACCTCTACCATCTTCACGCCCTGGTCTTCTAAGGCAGCACGCGCACCTTCTACCGCCAAGCGCTCTTCGGCATCCAGCCCAGAAGCCTCCATAAGGCTCGAGACTATGCCTACGGTCATGCCTTCAACGGGTGCATCCAGCTCTTCAAGAAAATCGACCTTGCAATCCTGCGAGGTAGAATCATAAGGATCGTGCCCCGGTGCCACCAGAGCATTCATCGCCAAAGCAACGTCTTCCACACGCCGACCTAAAGGACCAACTTGGTCGAGCGAACTACCGAAGGCTACGACACCATAGCGCGACACTGTTCCATAGGTAGGCTTAAGCCCCACGACACCACAGAGGCTTGCCGGCTGACGAATGGACCCTCCGGTGTCCGAACCCAAACTCAGCGTGACCTCCCCTGCAGCCACCGCCGCAGCCGATCCGCCCGAGGATCCTCCCGGCACTCGTTCGATATCCCACGGATTATA
Organism: uncultured Coriobacteriaceae bacterium; assembly: GCA_964440675.1. Classification (GTDB taxonomy): domain Bacteria; phylum Actinomycetota; class Coriobacteriia; order Coriobacteriales; family Atopobiaceae; genus CADBMC01. The sequence goes on along the minus strand of CAYTTI010000004.1, from coordinate 2,243 downwards.
GGTAGGGTGAAAATAGCTGGTTTCGGTTGAAGAACCAAAGGCAAACTCATCCATGTTTGCCTTACCAACGGGCGTAGCTCCTGCATCCAGCATACGTTGAACACAGGTTGCGGTGAAAGTTGACTCGTAGTTCTCGAGCATACGACTCGCGCAGGTGGTATGCGTGCCCACAAGGTGCATATTGTCCTTGAAGGCAACGGGAACTCCAGCGAGTATGCCCAGCTTCTCACCCTGCGCACGACGCGTATCTGTAGCGCGCGCTGCATCAAGGGCGAGCTGCGCGCTTACTTCCAAGAAGGCCTGCACATCACCATCGCGCGCATCAATGGCATCGAGCGTTGCTCGTGCTATTTCTTCCGCGCTAAAGCTGCCCTTTTGTATGCCTTGGACGATGTCGCGAGCCGAAAGACTATCTACCGATGTCATGAGCGGTCACCCCCTTCATCCCCCAAAATGGAGGGAACCTGAAAGTAGCGACCTTCGCGCGCAGCGGTATTGCCCAGGGCACTATCAACATCGAGCGCTCGTTCGTTTGGGCTCGCTCCATCCTGTGCCATAACATTTGAGAGATCCCCGATAGGGTGAAAGGTGGGGTCAACTCCGTCGAGGTCCATCTGACGAATAGGCTTGAGCATGTCTATAGCCCTATTCATGTAGGCGCACATGTCCTGCAGCTCGTCTTCGCTCAGGGCAATGCGCGCATAATCGGCGATGCCTCGTACATCCTCAAGGCTGAGGGTCATGTCTATCCTCCTTCTGTCTGCTTCTGTTCTCATTGTACGGCACAGATGTCTATCCCCATGTCCATCCCCATTACAGAGACCCATCCCCATACTTCTTCATACTTCTTCATGCCTCTCCGCACCTCGTGTAATTCCATAC
>CAYTTI010000004.1:0-1261 GCA_964440675.1 uncultured Coriobacteriaceae bacterium | reverse complement strand
AGTAGGTATGAGCATAGTGGGCATGAAAATTGTAGGTGTGAAAATAATAGGTATGAAAATCACCCTAACTTGGTAGGATTTAACGGTGAACATCTTTACAACCACTGTATACAGCCATGCATATCACGCATATGCATATCGACCCACGAATGAGGAGTTCTTATGGCACACACGCTACTCGACATTCAACATATCAGTGCTCGCACCGATGAAAGCGAGATTTTACACGATGTGAACCTGTCCATAGCTTCGGGCGAAACTCATGTATTGATGGGTCCAAACGGAGCAGGAAAGTCTACCTTGGGTCGCGTTATTATGGGAGACCCCTCCTATGCCATCACCCAGGGCTCCCTGTATTTTGACGGAGAAGATATTACCGAGCTTGCTGAACACAAACGCTCGCTTGCAAGCATCTTCTTGTCGTATCAATCACCTGTGGAAATCCCTGGCGTGCCCTTAAACAGCTTCTTGCGCACCATCGTGCAAAAGCGCCCGGAACTCAAGATGACTGGCCGTCAATTCCGCACGCGCATGCGAGAGATCGCAGAGCGCCTTGAGCTCGACCGCGACCATTTAAGCCGCGACTTGAACGTAGGGTTTTCTGGCGGTGAGCGCAAAAAGGTAGAGATGCTTCAACTGCTGCTCTTGCAGCCCAAACTCGCCATCCTCGATGAAACAGATTCTGGCCTCGACGTTGATGCACTGTCAGTCGTAAGTCGTGGCATGCGTGCCTACCAAGAAGAGTGTGGCGGCACCCTCCTTATCATTACCCACAACACCCGCATCCTTGAACGCCTGAACATCGACAGATGCCATGTTATGGTACGCGGCACCATCGTTGACAGTGGGGACGCTTCCTTGATCGATCGCATCGACAAAACCGGGTTCGAGCAATTTGAATCCAGCGCAGAGCCTGCATCCAGCATAAAGCTCGAATCCAGCTCCAGCGCAAGGCTTGAATCCAGCTCCAGCGCAAAGCTCGAATCCAGCGCAAAGGAGGTGTAGTTGTGGCTGAACACGTACCCGACGTGCATGACGTCGATCGGCGCTTGTACGATTTTGTAATGCCTGAGACAGGCTACGAGCGCTTTGACGATGGGCTGAACCCCGAAATTGTCCGCGCACTCTCCGCAAAAAAGGACGAACCCGATTGGATGCTTGAGCTCCGTTTGAAGTCGCTCGATTTGTACCATGCCATACCTATGGCTCCCAACTGGGGTCCATCCATTGATGGGCTCGATATCGACAACATTTCTACCTA
>CAYTTI010000003.1:25793-27576 GCA_964440675.1 uncultured Coriobacteriaceae bacterium | reverse complement strand
TTGGGGATGTAGCTCAGCTGGGAGAGCGCTGCCTTCGCAAGGCAGAGGCCGTGGGTTCAAGTCCCATCATCTCCACCAGACCTGGATGTGTCGAACTCTTTCTAATTCCCAAATTTTCAAAATTTTTGAGATTTTTGGAACAGGGTTCTGAATGTTTCTATTGCTCCTAATTATGAGGTGGGGTTAGAGAGTAACTTCTACCGGATTTGTGTCTAACAATTGTTGCCACAAGGGGGTACAATTACTAATACAGACAGTGATGTACTGTATACCCGGGGTACCGAACCTAGAGTTTAAGCGACGTTTTCCGTCGTCGGCTCCGGGCGAATGAGCCGCCTTTTGGCGGCTTTTTCGTGCAAGGAGTCCTATGAATATCTTTGTGTACGGCGATGAATCGGGAGTATTTGACCGAAAACACAATGAGATATTTGTATTCGGAGGACTCATTTTCCTCGATAAAGAATCACGTGATACTGAATATCGAAAATACATCGCGGCAGAAAGAAAAATCTCTAGTCTGTATGAAGAACACGAGCTAAAAGCAAGTATTTTAAAACCGAAGCATAGGGCAAGTCTGTTCAGGTCTATGAACAGATGTCTGAGATACGCTTTTGTTATCGACCAACAGAGGGTAAACGAAAATATTTTTAACGATAAGAAAAGTAAGCAACGATATCTCGACTATGTGTTCAAGGTTGGACTAAAGAGAGTATTTCGCGAGCTTATAGAATCCGGAATGGTTGATGTTGGGCATGTCGAGAATATATACGTAAGATTTGATGAGCACACCACAGCAACTAATGGAAGATATGAGTTGCGAGAAGGAATGGAAGCGGAATTCAAACGAGGAACAATGAATTACGAATACAACGTATTTCATCCTCCAGTCTTTCCGAATATGAAGGGTTGCGTTGAGCTTCAACTTAAGGACTCTAAAGCTGATTCGTTGATAAGAGCATCGGACATAATAGCAAACCGCGCATTTTTCTATGCGAGAAAAGGGCGAGATTACGCCCTTAGTAAGAGCATGCACGTTGTTAAATTTCCCTGATTAAGCAAACAAGGAATGCCAGGCAAGACTTGCTAACCAGCCCTGAACACCGCCTTATTCTTTTCGCCGATACGCTGTCGACCTTGCAGCGAGCGCCTCGTAATATGTCTCCTTAGTTCCCTCAATCTCTCTTTCGATTGAGATGTACTTTCCCACATCGTATCCACTTCGGTACATGAGCAGCGGCGTGAGCAGCCTACTCATACGGCCGTTTCCGTCGTTGAAAGGATGGATGCTTACGAAGCGCACATAGTTAAAGCATGGACTACGGTGGTATCAGGACATCTTTTGAATTATGAGCTAGTCTTTATAGGCATGTATACATACTTACAGACAACACACCCACCGTACGTGGTATACAAGGAGCCATGATGGCAGAAGATACACCAGAGCTTACCGCCGAAGAACGCGAGGAACTCGAGCAGCTACGAGCAGAAAAGGCAGCTCGTGAAATGCGCGAGAAGGCACAGGCGGAGCGTGCAGAGCTTGATCGTTTGCGTGTCGAGCAACAGCGCTTACAAGAAGATGCTGCTAAGCGCGCACAGATAGCCGAACTGCGCGAGCGCAACCGTCAGCTTATGGAGCCAGATGAAGACTTACACATGCCCGTCGCGCAGCGTATTGTGCTCGTTGTTCTCGCACTTATTGTTATCGTGGCGGCTGTCTATATATTCGCCCGGTGGTAGCAGGTGATCCGACGGTAGCAGACCTTCTAGCAGCAGGCCTTCTGAC
>CAYTTI010000003.1:17399-25693 GCA_964440675.1 uncultured Coriobacteriaceae bacterium | reverse complement strand
CTTCTGACGGTAACAGGCCTTCCGCACACGTAGAACCAAGGGAGCTTACATGCCTCTTACAGATTGTACGAAAGCGACGGATGTCGTTCTCAACACCGACCTGTACGAATTCACTATGGCACAGGGATTTTGGGAATCGAATTTTCAGGATACCCAGGCGTGCTTTCATGTGTTCTTTCGCGAAAATCCCTTTGATGGTGGATATGCAGTCAGCTGTGGTACTGCACAGATTCAGGACCTTATAGCGAACTTCCGTTTTGAGCAGGAAACGATCGACTACCTTGCGAGCCTTGAAGCACCAGGTGGGGGAGCGCTCTTCAAGCAGGACTTTCTTAACTATCTGCGTAACTTTAGCCCCAACCTCACCATTTGGGCTATTCCCGAAGGTCAGGTGGTATTTCCCCGTGAGCCGATCGTGAGAGTAGAGGGCTCCATCATCGATTGTCAGCTTATAGAAACTGCCCTGCTCAATTTGGTTAACTTCCAAACGTTGGTGGCAACCAAGGCTGCCCGTGTTGTGCAGGCGGCAGAGGGGCACACGGTCTCCGATTTTGGCTTGCGTCGTGCCCAAGGTTTCGATGGTGGGCTTACGGTTGCACGCGCCTCCTATGTTGGGGGATGTTCTTCTACCTCTAATGTTCTTGCGGGCAAGATGTATGGCATCCCCGTGTTTGGCACGCATGCTCACTCGTGGGTTATGGCCTTTCCCAGTGAAATAGATGCCTTTCGTGCCTTTGCGCACTCGAGTCCTAAGAACTGCGTTTTGTTGCTTGACACCTATGACGTGCATGAAGGGGTTAAAAACGCCATAACCGTCGCGCATGAGATGGAAGCGGCAGGAGAGCGTTTAGCTGCAGTACGTCTCGACTCGGGTGACCTTGCCCGTCTTTCAAAATATGCACGCAAAGCCTTTGATGAGGCAGGTCTTGGTTACGTTGGTATCTCTGCCTCAAACGATTTAGACGAGTACACCATCCAGTCGCTTTTGGCGCAAGGCGCCCCCATAGACAGTTTTGGCGTTGGTACTAAGCTCGCTACCTGTGATTCTCAACCATCATTGGGAGGGGTCTATAAGTTGTCCGCTGTAAAGAGGGGGAGTGTTGCTGCCTGGATTCCCACCATGAAGATCTCTGAACAGGCATATAAGCGTACAATTCCTGGTCGCCAGCATGTAGTACGCCACTATGATGAAGATGGAAGACCTGTTGGTGATGTCATTCTCGATAACTCGTGTGCAGTAGGTGCCCCAAATGGCGGTGAGGACGTACTCGACTCTATGACCAGGTATGAGTTCTCTGGTACAAAAACGAGCTACTTGCTCGAAAAAATTGTGGATCATGGCGAGCCAACTGCCGTAAGGTGGACCTTGGAAGAGTCTAAGCGGCGTTGTCGAGATGCCCTTATGCGACTTGAGCCGGGTATTAAGCGATTTTTGAATCCGCAGAGCTATCCGGTGGGTATTGAGCGAGGCTTGGCTGATCTGCGTCGTACGCTCGCCACGGGCAATCACGGCGCGCTCGCCACCCACGCCCACAGCCGTGGCACGGGCAATCACGGCACGCGCACCACGCGCAATCACGAGTCGTGATGAGCAACCAGAGCTGCCGAACAAGCTGATGAGCAGCTAGAGCCAGTAGGCGAATTGCACTTAGATATGAGATGAGGATGTTCCATGCTCGAAACAATTGAACAGCTGGTACGACAGGCACTGCAGGCCGCGCAGCAAGACAACAGTCTGCCGGTATTTGACGTTGTCGACGTGGGTATTGAACGCCCCCATGATGCTGTCAACGGCGACTGGACATCTACCGTGGCTTTGCGTTCAGCAAAACGTGCCCACATGGCACCGCGCACGTTAGCTGAGACGATCGTTCGTCATATGCCTGAGTGCGAAATAGTAGATAAGGTTGAGGTTGCTGGCCCCGGGTTTATTAACTTCTACGTGAGCACCGCTGCTTCAAATGACATATTTCGCCAGGCGATCGAGCAGGGTGCCTCCTTTGGTGCCTCTCACATTGGTCAGGGCACGACCATACAGATTGAATTTGTGTCCGCAAATCCGGTGGGGCCGCTCCACGTGGGTCATGGTCGCTGGGCTGCTTTGGGTGACTCGATGGCTCGCGTGCTTGAGCATGCGGGATATACTGTCGAGCGCGAGTACTACATCAACGATCATGGTAGCCAAATGGACGTATTTGGGGTGTCGCTTGCGGTGCGCTACGAGCAACTTGTGGACATTATGCACGCGCAGGGCTGCACTGCCATGGATGCCTGCGAGGTGTTGCTTGCCGATCGAGAGGCCTTTGCGGAGGACGAAGAGAACGCTTGTCCAGAAGCACATCCCTTAAGCAATGCCTTTGTGGAACGTGCAGGAGAGAACGCTTACGGTGGTGCCTACATTGTTGAGTTGGCCTGTCAGTTCATAGCAAGCGACGGTGATGCTCTCATGGAGCTTGCTTCTGATGAGCGGGTACATGCTTTGCGTGAGCGTGGCTACCGTATGATGCTTGCGTCGATTCGAGAAACCTGCCATAAGGCGCGTTGCGACTTTGATGTGTGGTTCTCTGAGCGTTCCCTGTACGAGGTGGATGAACACGACACAACAGCGGTGTCTCGTGCCTTTGATACTCTGGACAAGCAGGATCATCTGTATGCAACTGATGATGGTGCGCTGTGGTTTCGCTCAACTATGTTTGGCGACGACAAGGATCGTGTCCTCGTCAAAGCGAACGGAGAGTACACCTACTTTGCTTCCGATGTCGCCTATCACTGGGATAAGTTCCAAAGAAATGACTATGTTATAGACCTTTGGGGTGCCGACCATCATGGCTACATCCGTCGAGTTGCTGCGGTGTGTGACGCCCTTGGCTATCCCGGTCGTTTTGAGGTAGTGCTGGGACAGCTGGTTAACCTCTTGCAAGACGGTAATCCTGTGCGTATGAGCAAGCGTCGGGGCACCATGGTCACCTTCGATGAGCTCTTAGATGAAGTCGGAGCAGATGTGGTACGCTACACGCTTGTTTCAAAGTCCTCAAACCAAACCATCGACTTCGATATTGAAGCGGCAAAGCGTCGTGCCATGGATAACCCGGTGTACTACGTGCAATACGCTCATGCACGGATATGTTCCATTTTGCGCAAGGCTGCAGGGATCGATCAGGTAGCGGGAGCGGACAAGGGTGAGCTACGGGGCAAGCTGCAGAACGAGCTTCAGAACGAGCTACAAAACGAACTGCAGAACGAGCCACAGGGCGAGCTGCCTCATATCGACGCTATTGCGCACGAGGTACTGCAGGCAGGCTATGATCTGTCACTCTTGGTTGACCCCACAGAAGAGGCGCTCGCCAAAAAGCTCTCTGAATTTCCAAGCCTTATTGAGAACTGTGCGCGCGATCGTGCACCATTTCGCTTAACTCACTATGCCGAAGAACTGGCAGCAAGCTTCCACGGCTTTTATACGAGTTGCCCAGTTTTAAGTGGTACCAGTCGAGACGTCAGTGAGGAACTCAGTCGTGCTCGTTTGGCAGCCTGTGATGCAGTGCGGCGAGCACTGGCACTCACCCTTTCATTGCTGGGAGTTTCCGCACCCCAATCTATGTAGCTTGCCCGCGTGCAAGCTACGGCTCACCTACGGCTTACCGCGTGCAAGGTACAGCTCACTCAGGTATCGTTTCTTCGAGCATCGCTGAACCATTGGGGGTACTGCCTGAAATGTCGGGTGCGTTGCCTGAACTATCAGGCGCATCTATCAAATGGATAAACAGGCCGCTTAACAGCTTAGGTTCAAACCAGGTGGATTTAGGCGGCATAAGCGTGTTTGTATCGGCGACATCCATCATCTGGTCGATGCTGGTTGGATAGAGCGAAAACGCTACACCCGAGCTGCCTGCGCGCCGCTCAAGCTCGGCCAAGCCGCGCACGCCACCTACGAAGCTTATGCGCGAAGATTTGGTGGGATCATCGACATGTAGCAGTGGCTGGAGCACCTGCGTTTGTAAGAGCTGTGTATCAAGCTGGGCAACTGGATCGCCCGAGGATTCGGGGGCATCAAGGCGCAGGGTATACCAATTGCCGTCCACATACATCCCAAAGCTGTGGCGCTGCTTTGGTTGAACTTGCCCCTGGTGAGCATAGACTTCAATGTTGCAGGAGCGCAGGGCATCTATAAATGATGCAGGTGTATGCCCCGCTACGTCATATACGACGCGGTGGTACGAAAAACAGCTGAGCTCATCTGCAGGAAAAAGCACTGAGAGTACCCGCGATGCCTCAGGCAAACTCGCATGAGGATACTGGTTATGCAGCTGGCGAGCTACATCGACTGCTGCAGCACAGCGGTGGTGTCCATCAGCAATGTAGGCAGCAGGTTCTTCCTTGAGGATAGCTGCGAGCTCAGCTTCGTCGCTTGGAGTTGACACACGCCATACGGTGGTCTGCACACCATCGATGCTCATGAAATCGTACAGTGTCTCTTCACACGCACAAAGTTCATGCAGCTTGTGAGAGAGCTTATGGGAAGCATCTCGACAAGCTAGATAAACTGGTCCTGTCTGAGCCTTGCACGCGCGAATATGCTGGATGCGATCTTGGAGCTTATCTGGGCGTATCTTCTCGTGACGCCTAACGGTGTTTCCGTAGGTATCTACAGGAAAACCACCAACGATACCAAGCTGGGTATGAACCGGCGTTACCTGGCGATAGATGTAGTACGCAGGGCGCGTATCTCTCGTAAGCGTATTGTTCTGGATGCACTGTTTGAGCTGCAAGGCTGCTTGGGTGTATACCTCAGAGGCATACATGTCATGATCTTTGGAAAAATGTACCTCTGGTCGATCGATTTCTAAAAATGACCCAGGATGTTGCGTGACAAATTGCCGAGCCTCACTGCGATCGAATACATCGTAGGGCGGTGCGGCAAACTGGGCGGCACAGTGCCGATTCGGACGTAGCAATGGCAACGGGTCGAATCTCATGCATTCCCCTTAACCTACATACAACGGTTCACGCGACGTATATGGGACGCAGCCCCATAAGGAACAAACAAGGCTTATAGGTTAAATGGTTTTTGGAAGTCGTACCACCTTGAAGCAAAATGAACAAAGTACTTGCCGTAAATATCTGGCGAAACGATAATTGACGGGAAACGGTGAGACGGTATTGCCAAAATAGAAACAATAGGGGTGGCTCGTACATGGCTTTGCACATGGCTCTGGATTCAAAAAAATCGATTGACCGTTGGGATGCAGCAGACGCGATGAAGCTCGGCATGAGCCTACTGATTGTCATGATACATACGGCTCCTTTTGGAGATGAGATTCAAGAGCTGATTGACCCCTTGTATCGCATTGCGGTGCCTATATTTTTTCTCATAACGTCAACATTGTTCTTCCTGCGCGGGGGGGGGTCTAGGAGCTATCCTATAGCCTTTTCTGCCTGGCGACATACTGCGAAACGAATAGTTCGCTTGTATTTCTTTTGGTTCATTGTGGTATTTCCTGTAACGTTCTATTTTCGGCAACACTGGTTTGCAGAAGGCTTGCTTGCATATGCTGCGCATTGGGTAATGTCGATTCTCTTCGGTAGCACCTTCGGAGGGTCTTGGTATCTAATGGCAACCTGTATAGGGCTCTTCGTGGTAATTGTCTTAAGAACTCAATTCAACTTCTCAAATAGAGCTCTTATTGTCGTGTCGGTCGTGTCGTACGTGTTTTGTTTGCTGGCGACAACCTATGCTTGGGTGCCTGGCAGAGGATGGATGGACTTTTGGCTGAGCATTGATAATTGGTGGATTCCGGTCAACAGTTTTCCAATCGCCGTTGCCTGGATTGGGGTGGGGTCGGTTATTGCTGACGGGCTGCAATCGTTGCCCGATAGCTTTATGGATGTAAAGACGAAGCGAGTTTCTGGTTTTATTGCTTTCGTTGGTCTGTTGGCACTGCTTGTAGAAGGCTTCTTTATCCGGGCTATGGGGGCGGGAGAACTAACCGAGGGTGCACTGGTTCTTTTGCCAGTTCCCGTCATTGCAATTTTCCTACTTCTTGTGAATTCCCGCGTGAGGTACAAGCATGCAGTTACCATGCGTCGTGCATCTACCGTGATATTTTGCCTACATACTTCGGTGGATGACGTGCTTGGGAGTCTTTCCAGAAATCTGCAGATACCATACCTTCCGCTTAACAATCCCTTCGTTAGTTTTCTCATCGTGCTGGGCGTATGCCTGGTGGCTTTCAAAATATTGAGCCTCTTGTCCTCAAGGAAGCGCCTTGGCTGGCTCAAGATTGCGTGGTAGGTATTTCGCTGTATGCTGTCGCTATGTCAAATTTGACGGAAATTATGCTTGCGCCTCATTGCCTTTCGACAAGGAATCGATGACAAAATCGCGAAACGTTCGGGCGACCGGAGAGAGAAAACTGTTTTTCTTCCAGATGACATACTGTTTTCGCTTGGGCTTTTCATGCTGAAAATGCAGCACAGAGACGTCTTCCAAGGGCAACCACTTGCTAAAGGGAACCAAAGCAACGCCCATTCCGGCACGCACAAGAGCAACGATGACATGGTCATCCTTAGCTTCAAAGGAGATCCTTGGGTTCACATGATACTTTTCGCATAAGGCGCAGTAAGCCTCGTAAACACCGCCAGACTTGACAGTCTTGAAGGTGATGAAGTTCTCACCTTCTAGCTGCGAGAAATCGATATAGTTGCTTGTGGCGAGAAAATGATTCTTCGGGACGATAATAACCAACTCTTCGTCATAAAGAAAAGCACGATCGACATGGCTGTACTCATCGGCCTTTTTGTCAAAGTTTCCACAAAAGCCAAGATCCGACTCACCAGCTAATACAGAATCCAAAATTTCGCCGGTAAGCATAAATTTCGTACTGTAGGTAACGCCAGGGTACATTTGGCTGAAGAGATAAAACTTCTCGGGAAGAAAACCCCCCATCATAACCCAGTTTCCGGCCACGCGTATGTGTCCTTTAACCAAGCCCAGCTGATCATTAATCGCCTGTATACCTTCCTCAATTTCATTAATAGCCTTTGAAACATAGATGCGAAACTCACTTCCGTACTTTGTCAATACAGAGTTACGACCCTGCTTTTCAAAAAGCGGAAATCCAAGCTCAGCCTCCATATTCCGAATCGCCTTACTAAGAGCAGAAACGGTAATATACAGCTCGTTAGCGGCCATCGTAAAATTTTCTGTTTCGGCTGCTTTGTGAAAATAAACAAGATGTTGCCAATTCATTGACGCACCTCCTACGAATGGCGTCAACCATGTTTTACCGTAAAAGTTGAGTGAGGCATCCGGTTTCTCGGTGAAGCAATCGTTGAAATCTTAGAAAGTATTTACGGATAAATAATTGATGAATTAGTCTCTCAAAACTGTTTCCGATTTTTATATTGATCGAAAGAAATAGATTCAATAAAATTATAAGTTCCGTTAAACCTACGAGTTGCAAGAATACGAGAAAACTAGGCGAATAATACAGAAATACAGGAAGAAACTAGAGAAGCATCACACGATATCTGGATATAGCAGGCAGTTGCCAAAAAGAGCAACTGCCTTTTTTCTTGAAAAGAATTCAAGGGTAGCGTGCCCAGAAAAACATGAACAGTTTGGAAACGAAACACAGAAGCCTATGAAATAGACATCTGTTTCAATCCTGCATACCTTGAAATTAAGGATGAGGGCGAGCCGTAGTTTATGTTCAGGCTCTGCCCACGGTACGGATCCGTGCTCTCAAAAAACAGGTGGGCTGAATGGCCACAGTACCCACCATACAAGAGAACAGGGGAGGACTAAGCGTATGGATGATTGGAAAGCACTGTATCGCGACAGGACTATGTCAGCAAAGGAAGCGGTCACACATATCAAGAATGGAGACCGGGTTGTCAACGCTCACCTTGTAGGACCTCCACTGCCCATTCTTGATGCCATGCTTGAAAACTATGAGGCCTACGAAAATGTAGAGATCTTCTCCATGTTGACCTCGGATGGTCAGCCTTTCGCAGATGAAAAGTATAACGGCCACTTCAACATGAACGTACCCTTTGTAGGAAAAGCATCTGCCAAGGCCTTAGCCGCAGGTTATGCCGAACTCACACCTAGCCATTTTTCTGAAGTTCCCTATTTGCTGCGAACTTCATTGAAACCGGATGTCGCTCTGATCCAAGTTTCTCCTCCTGATGAACACGGCTATGTGAGCCTCGGTTTAACTGCGGACTATACCATCGTCGCAGCAAGGCTTGCTCGAACTGTTATCGCTGAGGTCAACCAGCAGTGTCCCCGCCTA
>CAYTTI010000003.1:0-17389 GCA_964440675.1 uncultured Coriobacteriaceae bacterium | reverse complement strand
TTGCTCCACGTTTCACAAATTGAGTGTTTTGTGGAAACCGACCGTGAAATTCCCTCTATAGCACCTACCCCGCTTACCGACGTAGAACGTGCAATCGGAGGATACTGCGCGGAGCTCATCGACGACGGTGCTTGCTTGCAGCTGGGAATTGGTGCCATTCCCGACGCTGTGCTTAGCTTCTTGGATAGCAAACGCGGGCTAGGCATTCACTCGGAGATTATTGGCGATGGCGTAAAGAATCTGTGTGAGATGGGGGTCATTACCGGCGAGCACAAAGAGATTGACAAAGGTAAGGTAATTGCCACCAGCCTGTATGGCTCCAAGGAATTGCTCCAGTACGCCAACAACAACCCCACCTTCGAGCTCTATCCCGTGGATTACACCAATGATGTACGGGTGATTTCTAAACTCAGCAAGGTTGTTTCCATCAACTCCTGCGTAGAAGTCGACTTTACTGGCCAGGTCTGCTCCGAGTCCATTGGCACGAGGCAAATAAGCGGCATTGGCGGGCAGGTTGACTTTGTCCGTGGTGCCAAGATGTCAGAAGGCGGCAAATCCATTATTGCCTGCTATTCCACAGCCAAGGGCGGCACTATTTCCAGGATTGTCCCTGTGCTTGGAGCCGGTACCATCGTTACTACCTCTCGCACCGATGTGGACTATGTAATCACAGAGTACGGCATCGCTCACCTTCGCGGTCTGACCATCCGTCAGCGTGCTCAGGCATTGATCAATATTGCGCATCCCAAGTTTAGAGATCAATTAACAGAAGAGTTTGAGAAGCGGTTTCCTAAGTACGAGGGATAAAGGGGAGGATTCCATATGAAACTGTACGTACTCTACAGCGGATACCTTGACACTGACAAGAACAACGTAGTTGCTTGCGCCGTTATTGGAACCAAGGAGAACCCTGTTGTTACCAATCAGATGATCAAGCTGCCGGTCATGGCATTTTTGATCGACACGGGGGACGAGTACATTCTGTACGATACCGGAAACAATCCCGAAGCAATGAATGGTCACTGGCCTTCCACCATTCGCAGTGTGTATCCGTTGACTCAGGAGCCGGAGCAGCGGCTTGAGAATCAGCTCGCTCTGTGTGGGGTCAAGCCTGAGGATATCAAGACGGTTGTCCTTTCCCATATGCACATGGATCATGCGGGCAACATTGGGCTGTTTACTCATGCTGACGTATATGCGCCGAGGGCGGACTTTGTCCAGGCACTGACTGCAGTGCATACCACGCCAGATCCAATCAACCATGGTGCATATATCAAGGCTGAGGTAGAGGTTCCGGTTAAGGAGTACCACCTGGTAGATGAAGATTTCGAGCTGAGGCCAGGTATTGAAGTTATTAACCTGCCTGGGCATACACCCGGCTTGTTGGGTCTTGTGGTACACCTCGAGGGCGGCACCTATATTCTCCCGCAGGACTGTCTCTACAGCTCTGAAATCTATGGTCCACCTGCAAGGATGTCTGGTTTGCTGTATGACAGCATTGCCTTCATGCAATCCATCGAAAAGGTTAGAAAACTGGAGAAGAAGTACAACGCAAAAGTTATTTTTGCTCATGACTGGGACTTCTTCCAAACACTTAAGGTGGCTCCCGAGTATTACGAGTAATCGAGGCCAGATGTAACCCATAGCCGAGGCGTCTAGGCCAGACCTGATTCAGCGATATTCCTGGCCTTTTTAACACGGAGAGGAAGATTTTTATGCCACTTATGACTGGTGAACAGTATGTAGAGAGTATCCGTAAGATGAACCGGAACATCTACTTCCAGGGCAAGAAGATAGAAAACCCCGTAGATCATCCCTTGCTGCGCCCATCTATGAACTGTCTGATTGAGTCCTACGACATGGCGCTTATGCCTGAGTACGAAGATCTCATGACCGCTACCAGCCAGTTCACCGGCCACAAGATCAACCGTTTCAACAACATCCACCGGGATAGGGAAGATCTCAATAAAAAGGTGAAGATGCAGCGGCTCATGGGTCAGCGTACCGCCTCCTGCTTCCAGCGCTGCGTAATCATGGACATGGCTAACGCCTTCTACTCCACCACCTACGAGATCGACCAGAAGTATGGCACCGATTACTTCGAGCGCTTTAAGGAATACATCATCCGCTGCCAGGAAGAGGACCTAATCGTAGCCGGTGCTCTGACCGACCCCAAGGGCGATCGCAGCGTGAAAATTGGTGGTCCTGAGCAGGACGAGGATCTGTATCTGCACGTTGTAGAGCGTCGTCCCGACGGCGTTGTGGTTCGCGGTGCCAAGTGCCACCTGACCGGTTCTACTAATGCCCATGAGGTTGTGGTTCTGCCTACGCAGGCGCTGCGTAAGGGGCAGGAAGACTACGCCATCGCCTTCAACATTCCTCTGGATGCTCCTGGTATCACCTTGATCGTAGGCCGTCAGTCCTGCGATACGCGCAAGCTGGAGCCCGATGCAGATATCGACCTGGGTAACGCTAAGTATGGCGGCGTCGAGGCACTTACCATCTTCGACGACGTGTTTGTTCCCAACGAGAACATCTTCCTTAATGGTGAGGTAGACTTCGCTGGCATGCTGGTAGAGCGCTTTGCCTGCTATCACCGCAACAGCTACGGTGGCTGCAAGGTTGGCGTAGGTGACGTGGTCATCGGCACCGCTGCTCTCATTGCCCAGTACAACGGCGTTGAGAAGGCCTCTCATGTGAGGGATAAGCTCATTGAGATGACGCAGCTAAACGAGCAGCTCTACTGTGCCGGTATTGCTTCTTCTGCTGAGGGCTATGAAACTGCCGCAGGTAACTACATGGTAGACCTCATGCTGTCCAATGTTTGTAAGTTGAACGTGACCCGCTATCCCTATGAGATTGTCCGCTTGATGGAGGACATCGCCGGCGGAATCATGGTTACGGCACCATCTGAGGCCGACTTGAAGAGCCCTGAGGTTGGCGAATACGTGAAGAAGTATATGGTCGGCAAGGATGTTGATGCAGAGAACCGCCTGCGCTGCCTGCGCCTGTGCGAGAACATCGCCCTAGGTACTGCAGCTGTTGGCTACCGTACCGAGTCCATGCATGGTGCTGGATCCCCTCAGGCTCAAAAGGTGTTTATTGCACGCGCAGCCAACTTCGAGGGCAAGAAGGCTCTGGCCAAGCGGATCGCTGGCATTAAGGACTGAGCTGCATTACAGACTGAGCTATAGGAAGGATTTGATATGACTGATAACGCTCACAAGGATGCTGTTCTTGTCGAGAAGAGAGACGGGAAAGGTATCATCACCATTAACCGTCCCAAGGTACTCAACGCCATCGACTGGGAGACCTTCTTCCTGCTCCAGGATGCTCTGGACAATTTGATTGCTGATCAAGAAGTTCGGATTATCATTCTCACGGGCGCTGGTGAGAAGTCCTTCATCTCAGGTGGAGATATCGGCGAAGAGCTGAAGATGGACGGCCTGACCTCGTACCGGTGGAGCCTAACGGGACACAAGCTGTGCGCTACCATCGAGGCAAGCACCAAGCCTGTTATCGCGGCCGTTAACGGATATTGCCTGGGCGGTGGCTTCGAGTTTGCTCTGGCTTGCGATTTCCGCATCTGCTCCGACAATGCTAAGTTCGGCGCTCCTGAGTCCAAACTGGGTGTCTGCTGTGGATTTGGCGGCAACATTCGTCTCCCGCGCATCGTGGGCAGAACCAAAGCCAAAGAAATGCTCATGACAGGTCTTATGATCGACGCTGAAGAGGCGTATCGAGTCAATTTGGTCAACAAGGTGGTGCCTCAGGGTGAACTGATGGATGCCGTGGATGAGTTCTGCACGAACCTAACCAACAAGAGCGCCAACGTCCTTGACTTTATCAAGCGTGCAGTGGATTACGGATCTGAGATTGATCTGCGTAGCGCTGCGCAGTATGAGGCAGCTCTGTTTGGTGTCATCTCCGCCACCGATGACAAGAAGGAAGGCATGGGCGCGTTCATGGAGAAGCGTGATCCTGTCTTTACCGATAAGTAAGAGGATTTGTGACGAATTTGCCAGCAGGTGACTACTGTTGAGCAGCGGCTGACTGGATCATTCGCACGACGTTAGCGCAACTCCCGCTCATCCCCCACTGGTTGGGTGGGCGGGAGTTGTGTGTTAGAGGAGAACACATGGATTTACAAGACGCAATTTTTGCCAGACGTAGCGTCCGCGCTTATTTGCCGGATCCGATCCCGGATGAGGATATCCAGGACATAGTCGACGCCGCCATGTATGCCCCTTCTGCCACCAATTTCCAACCTTGGTATTTTGTGGTCATCAAAAGTCCGGAGCGTCGTAGGGAATTGGATGATACTCTGCGATCCATGGCTGAAAAACTCATTCCAGTTTTAGAGAAACGCTTCCAAAGGAACCCAGAAGTCATTCGAGATACCCATCGTTTCACTAGGAACTTAGGCGGTGCACCCGTAGTCGTTCTCGTGTTCCAACATAAGCCCAGCTACCCCAAGCAGGAGAGCACCATTATACAAAGTGTGTCAGCAGCGATCGAAAACATGCTCCTTATGGCTCAGCAGAAGGGGATTGGTTCCTGCTGGCTTACGGCTCCTCTCGAGACGGGAATGGCAGAATTCTTCCACGAAACCTACGCTCCAGAACATGGATCAATGGTGGCTATGGTGAGTCTTGGATACCCGAATCAAGCGCCCAAGGCTCCACCGCGCAAACCAGGACGGGCCATCATTCTGTGAGCGTGATGATTTGAGAGGAATCAGAGATATGGACGATATTGTAATTGTGAGCGCAGCGCGTACCCCATTTGGAAAATTCGGCGGTGGCCTGCGAGGCTTAAAAGCAACGGAGCTGGGCGGACTTGCCATTAAGGAAGCGCTTACGCGAGCCGAAATCGATGGCAGTCAGGTGGATGAAGTAGTGTTTGGCATGGTTGTTCCTGCTGGTCAGGGTCAGATTCCCGGGCGACAAGCTTCGGTGAAGGGGGGCATTCCCCACAGCGTTCCCGTCGTTACCATCAACAAGGTATGTGCATCTGCCCTTAAGGCAGTGACACTCGGGGCACAGATCATTAAGGCACAAGACGCAGAGGTTATTGTTGCCGGTGGTATGGAGAGTATGTCCAATATCCCCTACGTTTCCAGCGATATGCGCTGGGGTGCCCGCATGAACGACATACAGATGAAGGACGCCATGGTTCTAGACGGGCTGTGGTGCCCGGAAAACGATGTTCACATGGCGGTCATTGGCGGTTCTGTGGCCGGTGAGTATGGGGTTACCCGAGAAATGCAGGACGCCTGGGCCTATCGCAGTCAACAACGTTGGGCTCAAGGCGAAGCGGCGGGTGTCTTTGATGAAGAGCGTTTTGCGGTGGAAGTTCCCGGAAGGAAGGGGAAAGTCACCGTGGTAGACAAGGATGAGGCTCCTCGGCCAGAAACCACCTTAGAAACATTGGCTCGCCTGCCCGTGCTCTTCACCAAGGATGGAACCATTACCGCAGGTAACGCTCCTGGTACCAACGATGGTGCCTCTGCCGTTGTTATCATGAGTCGCAGCAAGGCACAGGAGCTAGGCGCTCCCGTCCTCGCTACCATCAATGGGTATGCTCAGGCTTCCCGCGAATCACGCTATATTGCCACCGTGCCTGGCTTGGCCATTCAGGCGTTGATGGAAAAGCATGGCCTGAGCTTGAATGATTTCGACCTGATTGAGGTTAACGAGGCCTTTGCTGCCGTGCCCTTGGTCTCCTGCTTGGGCATCCTTGGCATGAGCCAAGAGGAGATGGATGCCAAAGTTAATGTTAACGGTGGGGCGGTGGCTGTGGGTCATCCCATCGGTGCGACGGGGGCGCGCATCCTCATGACCATGATTCATGAATTGAAGCGATCCGGAAAGAAATCCGGCGTAGCTGCCATCTGCTCTGGTATGGCTCAAGGAGATGCTGTCTGGGTAGAAGTCGCGTGATTTTTTCACACGATCGTTTGGGATTGAAAGGAGTGGATCTAATGAACATTCAGACTGCAATGGTAATCGGTGCAGGTCAAATGGGCGGAGGTATCGCTCAGGTTTTAGCCGCTGCTGGCAAAACAACGTATATCAATGACATCGACATGGAGATCGTACAGAGTCGACTGGCATTTATCGATAAGCTTTTAACCAAAGATGTCTCTAAGGGGAAGATCACAGAGGAGCAGAAGCAGGCTACGCTGGCAAATCTAATTCCCTCGGTGGATCAAACAGACGCTGCTGACTGCGATATCGTGGTGGAAGCGATTGTTGAGAACATGGAGATCAAGTGCACGGTTTTCAAAAACCTCGACGAGATCTGTAAGCCCTCCTGCATTTTGGCTTCCAATACCTCTTCGTTGCCTATTACCGAAATTGCTGCAGCGACCAATCGCCCGGAGCAGGTCATTGGAATGCATTTTATGAACCCCGTTCCTGTGATGAAGCTCGTGGAGATCATCCGAGGCATCGCTACCTCTGAGGAAAGCTATCACGTGGTACGCGATTTGGCTCTTGAGTTAAACAAGACTCCTGTTGAAGTTCGTGATGTTCCCGGCTTTATATCGAACCGAGTCCTTCAAATCATGATTAATGAAGCCATTTACTGCCTCTATGAGGGCGTGGCCTCCGTAGAGGATATCGATACTGTCTTAAAGCTTGGTATGAATCATCCTATGGGTCCCTTGCAGTTAGCTGATTTTATCGGACTGGATACCGTTCTTGCCATTATGGAGACCATGTATGAGGGCTATGCTGACTGCAAGTACCGCCCCTGTCCTTTACTGCGTCAATACGTAAAGGCTGGTTGGTTGGGTAAGAAATCTGGCCGGGGTTTTTACCGTTACGACCAATAAGCGCAGGTATATCTCGGAGGATGAGCAAACGCCAAAGCTGCTCCGTGGTCGCGATTCCTACAAAGCTACGCACCCCGATCCAACAGGAGGATCACCGTGATACGAAGACTTATGAGAGATCCGAGCATCTCATGCATTGAGATCCCCCTGCCGGATAACCCGCTGCGCATGCTTAACAGCTATGTGCTGCGCGATGGGCAAGAATCCCTCATTATCGACACCGGATTTCATCGTCCTGAATGTCTAGAGGCACTATCCCGTGGACTCGATGAGCTTGGGGTTGACTTAGAGCATGCGGTACTGTTCCTCACCCATCTGCATAGCGATCACACAGGACAGGTGGAGTACTTCGCCTCGCGCGGTGTACCAATCTATATGAGCCGTGTGGACTACGGCTATCTAGAAAGGATTCTTCTTGGAGAACACTGGTCTCAATTGGAGCGATGGTTCTCCTGCGAGGGCTTCCCTGATGAAGCGCTCAAATTACAGGCACAGGGCAATCAGGCACGTCTGTATGCACCTCGCAATATCTTTCCTGTTAGGCCAGTTGATGATGGCAGTACCCTAACGGTTGGCAAGTGGCAATTGGAATGTATCCATACGCCTGGGCATACGCCCGGACACATCTGCCTGTATCTTGCTGAGCGGCAGATTTTATTTTCCGGTGACCATATCCTATTCGACATCACTCCAAATATCAGCGTATGGATTGATTTTGATAACTCTCTGTCCAACTATCTCAGCAGTTTAGAGCGCCTTAAGAGCCTACCCGTTCAGCACACCTTTCCGGGACATCGCGCTTCTGCAGGAACGCTTACGAGCCGTATAAGCATGCTGGAAGAACACCACAGAGTGCGTCTGCAAGAGCTTACGAATTTGCTGCAGCAGACTCCCGGTCAAAGCGCGTACGAGCTGGCTTCCCGTATGACCTGGTCTGCCCGAGGCATTCCGTGGGCACAGTTCTCCCCCAATCAGCGATGGTTTGCGATGGGTGAGGCATTGGCACATCTTGAGTACCTCCGGGCAGCAGGCAAAATCCGCACGGTAGAGACTGCTACTGTGCGCCGAAACTATATAGCATCAGCAGGTAACAACTATGCGGTATCAGCAAGCGAAGAGCCGGGAGAGGTGCCGGAGAAAGGATGAGTCGTATCATGACAAGCCCGAATCAAATTGAAGCCATTCTTGATGAACAGGTTCGCCCGGCGCTGCATAGCCATGGTGGTGATATTCGTATCCAGCACTATGTGGATGGTGTCTTGACGGTGAAGCTGCTTGGTCAGTGTTCTGAGTGCCCATCCGCTATGGAAACGACGGAATCTTTGGTTGGCGCTGTGGTGATGCAAGCCCTTCCGGAGGTTAAACAGGTGGTTTTGGATGACAGCGTAGACCAGGAGTTAATCGATTTCGCACGGAAGCTCTTGAATCATGAAGTCAGCTAAATACGGCCTGAAATACTGTGGCGGGTGTCATCCGAGCTACGACCGTCAAGCATTGGCTGCCGAGCTAGAGCGTGGTTTGGGTCAGCCGTTGCCGTATGCCACTTCAAACGAAGCGTACGACGTTATATTTGTTATTAATGGATGCTCAGCGCGCTGTGCGGATACTAGTGCGTTATCCGCTAAAAAGTTTATTGTGTTTGATCCAACCACTATTCCTATTGACTGGGAAGGTCTCGAGCTGTAAAAGATAGTGTGCGAGAAGCTTGCTGTTATGGAGGCACACCCTCTACGATTCAGCTCGAAAGGATGACATGTCGACACATACGGAACTGCTGCAATCTTTCTCAAAGCGTCGCTACATTCTTTTAGACTTTGACGGTACGCTGGCTGACACTACTCAGCTCCTTGCCAGTCAGGCCTATGCGGCGCTTCGTGCTTTTGGCTGGACTGATGAACAAATTGGCGATCCCATACGTCTTGTCGGCCCGCCATGGCCAGCAGGGTTTCGCATTGTATATGGTATGAGCGAGGAAGAAGCTCAGCACGTTGCCCGTCTCAGCCAAAGTCTGCGCACCGATACGAGTGATACGACCTTCGATCTGTTTGAGGGTGCACTTGAGTTTTTGCAAGACGTGTCACAGGATCCTTGTCGGATTCCAATTTTGGTTACCTCGCGTAACACCAGCCACGTCCTCTCGGTTGTTCACAAAAAGGGCATTGCTCAACTTTTTGATGGCATCTTTGGGCAGGATGACCCCACACAGGCAGGTAAGGCTGCGCTGGTGGGCGCTGCGCTCGAACACTACGGTGCCTTTCCTGAGGACTGCATTGCCATAGGAGATCGCTTTTACGACGTAGAAATGGCACACGCCTGGAATATTCCCTGCATTGGGTGCTTGTGGGGTGTCGGCGGCCACAAGGAGCTGTCAGAGGCTGGCTGCGACGTTGAAGTTGCTAACTTTGGGGAGCTACGGGAACTCTTGGGAATGACCTCTAAGGCTTAACTTTGGGGAGTTGCGTGAGCTGCGTGAACTCTCGGGGATGACCTCATGACACCACAAGGGATCTCATAGTGGTGATGCCCTTGCAAGTGGTGTCATGAGGTCAAAGGTTCAATCCCATACTGCTCACTTAAGCTCAAACGTTCAAGCGAAGGCAAACTACCTAGCAGTACTCAAGCTCAAACGAAGATAAACTATTCAAGCTCAAACGCACCGGTATACAGATGATAGTACGTACCTCCCTGGGCGATGAGCTCTTCGTGTGTACCACGTTCGATAATCCGTCCATGGTCGAGCACGATAATAACGTTTGCATTACGCACGGTTGAAAGCCGATGGGCAATAACAAAGGTTGTGCGTCCTTGCATGAGCATGTCCATACCACGTTGAACAATCTGTTCGGTACGCGTGTCGATAGACGACGTTGCCTCATCCAAAACCATAACAGGGGGATCGGCAACTGCGGCACGAGCGATGGAGAGGAGCTGTCGCTGACCCTGGCTCAGGCTTGCTCCGTTATCAACAAGTATGGTGTCGTATCCATCGGGAAGCTGTTCAATAAAGTCGCTGGCTCCAGCTAAGCGCGCTGCAGCTTTGCACTCACCATCTGTTGCGTTCAGCCTGCCATAGCGGATGTTGTCCATGATGGTGCCGGTAAACAGGTTGGTATCCTGTAGAACCATGCCAATGGCGCGACGCAGATCGCTTTTACGAATCTTGTGGATATTAATACCGTCAAAGCGAATTTTGCCATCGGTGATGTCGTAGAAGCGATTGAGCAGGTTCGTGATAGTTGTTTTTCCTGTGTTGGTTGCGCCAACAAAAGCAACCTTTTGTCCCGGCTTAGCAAAGAGCGATATGTCGTGCAGAACCTCATGGCCTATTGAGTAGCCAAAATCTACGCTTTCCAGGCGCACGTCACCCTTCATGGGGACAAGTTCAACAGAGCCGTCTTTATGTGGGTGTTTCCAAGCCCACTCACCAGTGGATTCATCGGTCTCTACCACGCTATCGGCCTTGCGCTCAACATTTACCAGGGTTACGTAGCCTTCGTCTGTCTCGGACTCTTCGTCTATGAGACTAAAGACACGTTCGGCACCAGCAAGACCCATAACCACGGAATTAACCTGCATGGATACTTGACCAATCGAGCCAGCGAAACGTTTGGTGAGAGAGAGGAAGGTAACCACAATGTCAATACCCATAACTGCGCCCGAAAGCGAAAGGTTGGGAATACCTGCCAAAAGTAGGGCAGAACCCGTCAGCGCAACGACCACATAGGCAAGGTTTCCAAGGTTCATGAGAATGGGGCCAAGGATGTTACCGTACAGGTTTGCCATCTTTGAAGCCTTGAAGAGTTCTTCGTTAACAACGTCAAAGGCCGCTTGAGATTCCTTTTCGTGTGTGAACACCTTGATGACGCGTGTGCCGTTCATGGCTTCTTCGGCAGCACCCTCCGCCTTAGCGATGGAGCGCTGCTGAGCGAGAAAGTAGTGCGAGGAACGGCCTCCAAGTATTCTGGTTAAACATGCCATGAGGGCAACCATGGCACATACCAATATAGACATCCATATCGAGTAGTACAGCATGACAGCCAGCGTGGTGGCCATGGCAAAGGCCGTGAGCATGATATTAGGTATCGACTGTCCAATGAACTGTCGAATAGCATCGATATCGTTGGTGTAGTTGGACATGATGTCGCCGTGGGCGTTGTTGTCGAAGTAGCGCAAAGGCAGCGTTTCCATGTGATTGAACATCATGTTACGGAAGTGCCGCAGTGACCCCTGGGTTATTAGGGCGCTCATCGATGTGTAGGCAAAGGTGCACCCGATATGAACGACAAAGGAAGCGATGAGAGTTATGGCAATAGAAAGCATGGGAGTAGCAGCTGTTGACCAGTCTCCTGCCGCCCAGGTAGTCGATACAATTTCGATAGCCTGTTGCATACACATCGAAGGGACAGCTTGAACTGCTGCCGCAAAGAATATACACAGGATCATAACGATGATAAGCACAGGATAAAAACCAAAGATGGCCTTAATGAGGCGCACCATCGTTTTCCCCGGAGCCTCTGCTCGCTTACCACGATTGCGACTTCCCTCGGGTAGCTCATCATCAACAATGGTTGAAGCGGCAGGCTGTGTAGTGGCGGCAGGCTTTGGAGTGTTGCTGGCAACAGGATTTGAAGCAGCAGGTTTCAAAGTGTTGTTGAGCTCTGTGTCCTTACTCATCGATGTTCACCTCGCCTTCCTTATCGGTATCTTCATGTGTTTGTTCACGATCGTTTTCAAACGCTATGGTTTCGAGCTTGGCATCATGAGACTCTTTGTTCTGCGTGAGGTAAATCTCACGGTAAATGTCGTTGGTACGCAACAGCTCATCAGCCGTACCAATTGCATCTATCCTGCCGTTATTTAACACGACAATACGGTCGGCATCGTCAATTGAGCTTGTGCGCTCAGCAATGATGATCTTGGTAGTGGACGGAATATAGGAGCGAAAGCCTTTACGAATGAGACGATCGGTGTGCGTGTCAACGGCACTCGTTGAGTCGTCCAAAATGAGCACTTTAGGATTCTTGAGCAAGGCTCGTGCAATGCATAGACGCTGCTTCTGTCCTCCAGAGACATTTGTTCCACCTTGGGTAATGTAGGTGTCGTAGCCATCAGGAAAGCGTTGGATAAACTCATCGGCCTGAGCGAGTTTGCATGCCTCAATCATTTCTTCGTCGGTGGCATCTGGGTTACCCCAGCGCAAGTTTTCCTTAATCGTTCCGCTGAATAGTTGATTTCTCTGCAACACGACGGCTACTTGGTCACGCAAGGTTTTGAGATCGTAGTTGCGCACATCAATTCCGCCAACCTTAACTGAGCCTTCGGTAACGTCGTACAGGCGGCTAATGAGCTGTATAAGAGTCGTTTTAGAAGAGCCCGTCGTACCTATAACGCCAATAACCTCGCCGCTTTTGATGTGCAGGTCGATGTCGGCAAGCGCTGCACTATTCTTGCGACCTTCGTAGACGAAGCTCACGTTATTAAAGTCTATCGAGCCATCGGCAACGGTGTATATGGGGTTGTCAGGGCTCGTGATGTCAGATTCCTCTTTGAGTACTTCGCACAGACGATACGAACTCTCCTCAGCCATAGTAACCATAACGAAGACCATGGAAAGCATCATCAAGGAGTTCATCATGGAGAAGCTATAGGTAAGGAGTGCATTGACGTTACCAATCTGCATGAGGGTGCCCTGAGAGGTAACAATCGCTTTTGAACCAAAGTAGATGACGAAGAAGTACACGATATCTAGGCATAAGACCATAACCGGCGTATTGAGTGCCAGAATGCGTTCTACGCGGAGGAAGTTGTGGAAAAGTGATTCCGAGGTGTTATTGAACTTAACGCGCTCGTAGTCCTCGCGAACGTAGCTTTTTACCACGCGGATACCGTCGATATTTTCTTTGACGGAATCGTTGAGCTGGTCATACTTACGGAAGATGCGTCTAAAGATAGGCATGGCCCAAAGCGCTATACCAAAGATAACACCACCTAAGATAAAGGCCACGACCAAAAAGATGGAAGCCATGGGGCCAGCCGTGATGAATGCCATGACAACAGCAAAGATGCACATGAGCGGTCCGCGTACTGCCGAACGAATAATCTGCATGAAGGCGAGCTGTACATTGGTAACGTCGGTAGTGAGCCTCGTTACCAGCGAGCTCGAGGTAAAGTGATCGATATTCGAGAAGCTAAAGTTAAGGATGTTGGCAAAGAGGTCATGACGTAAGTTCTTAGCAAAACCAGCAGATGCGTTTGATGCCGTAATGCCTGCGAGGGTTCCAAACATCAGCGACAAAATGGCAAGGATCACCAACACCACACTGTGCTGAGCAACAACGTCCATACCAGCACCCTCGGTGATTTGGTCGATGAGGTTAGAGGTAAAGAACGGAATAACACACTCTATAACCACTTCACAAAAGACCAACATCGGTGTGAGCATCGACTGGAAACGAAATTCGCGCACGCAGGTAGCGAGCGTGCGTAGTACCTCTCTCAAACTGTACTCATTTCCTGTACGCAGCACGTTTTCTTCAACCGCAACTCGTTGCATTAAAGCACCTCTCCCCAAGATCGTTATGGTATCGGACACCTTGTATCGAGCACGCGCAACAAAGCAGCTATTTCCTGCTTATCAGAGCAGCAAAAAATACGGTGTTCGAAATCATCTTGTCGGTTCTTGCCCTCGAATACGCAAGTTAGTACCTTCGTTCGGGGCGCGAAAAAATTTTCTGACATACACACTTTAGAACTCTTGCTGCAAAATAGCAAAGTATCTCAGGCTAAATTATGTGGAGGGAGTCAACATGAGTGATCATAACTGCAGCGTGCACGAGCATACGTATAAGCTGTTTGTCATGCAGCACTGTCCATACTGCGTGCGTGTACAGAACTACCTGGATAGCAACAATATCAGGCTGCCTACCGTCGACATTGAAGCTTCCCAAGATGCCTATGATGAGTTGGAGCGCGTGGGCGGAAAAATTCAAGTTCCCTGCCTGTTTATAGACGGCGAGCCCATGTATGAATCGGCCGATATCATCGACTATTTCAGGCGCATGCAAGACAATGCATGAGCGGTGCAACCATGTATAAGGTTTGAGAAAAAAGTGCAATCATGCATGAGGTGCAAGGCAAAAAATCAAGTGAGATCATGACAAGGTAAAGTACAGGTAAACGGCTGTTAGGCACAGGTAAGGAATCACGTACGCGGGGCGATCCGCTCATACAGGCTCCTAAGATGCACGTGAGCGTTTAGATATGCGATCTACTCACGAGATCTACTCACTTTGAAAGTGTGAAAGGAGCTTGCTTACCATGAATGGAACCATTTCTCGACGTCAGTTTCTTAGTTTTGGTGGTGCAGCTGCAGTAGTGACGGGGCTTGGCTTGCTGGGATGCTCTTCGAGCTCTGTAGACGATGCGGCAACGGGCAGCGCCGAGGCGGAGCTTTCAGGCTCTATTTCCTGCTCTGGTGCCACTTCCTTCCAATCACTGATCGAAGCTGCTGCCGATGAGTTCTATGGAATCTACCCCAATGTTTCGATCGCAATTTCTGCGGGTGGCTCAGGTCAGGGTCTGTCTCAGGTTGCCGAAGGCTCAGTACAAATTGGGCGTTCGGATGTATTTGCCGAGACGAAGCTTGAGGCTGACCAGCTCGAAGGGCTCGTTGACAATCAGATTGCCGTAGTAGGCATGGGCCCTATAGTTCATGCCGATGTAGACGTAGACAACCTCACGCTCGAGCAGCTGAAAGCTATCTTCACGGGCGAGATCACCAACTGGAATGAGCTTGGTGGCTCGGACAGCACCATACAAGTTATCCAGCGCGAAAGTGGCTCGGGAACCCGCGCAACTTTTGAGGACGTGGTGCTTGGCGATGAGGTCGCCCCTGATAGCTTCCGTCCGGTCGCCGAAGTTGACTCCTCAGGCACGGTGATTGAGCAGGTTGCCCAAACCGAGGGCGCTATTTCTTACGTGGCCTTTAACTATATGGAAAACGAAGGCATTAAGGCTTTGTCTGTGGAGGGAATCGAGCCAAGCCGTGAAAACGTTGAGTGTGGAGATTTCCCCATTTGGTCGTATGAGCATATGTACACGCGTGAGGACGAGAGCGAGAGTACCAAGGCAGTAACCGATGCCTTCATTGAGTTTTTACTCTCGGATGACGTACAGCAAAACCTTGTACCCGAACAAGGCTTTATCCCTGTTGCTGATATGCAAGTACAAAAAGATGCAGAAGGCAATGTGACCTCCGTCTAGGAGGGAGAGGGTCTGAAGAGAGGGTCAGTATGGTACGTCCCATGCCCAAGCACAGGCTCGAGCATATTGGCTTGTCGATTACTGGGCTCTGTATTGCGCTCGTTGCGCTAGTGGTTATCACGCTCATTGTGATGGTGGCTCAGCAAGGACTGAGTACCTTCTTGGTAGATGGACTCGACCCCGTTGCATTTTTTACGGGTACCAACTGGATTCCTGAACAAGAGCGCTATGGAGCCCTGCCAATGATAGCGGGTTCGTTTTCGGTGACGGCACTCTCTACGCTCTTTGCCCTGCCCATAGCTCTTGGATCTGCAATCTTTGTGGTAGAGATTGCTCCCAAATTTGGACGACGCGTCTTTCAACCCTGCATTGAGCTGCTCGTCGGCATTCCGTCGGTTGTGTACGGCGTGCTTGGTCTATACGTTATCAATGCGCTCATACGCAGCATCTTTGGAGAGGCAGCAGGCACCGGTGCAGGAATTTTATCCGGATCGATCGTTTTGTCCATCATGATTTTGCCTACCATAACAACGCTTTCCATAGATGCGCTACGAGCAGTTCCCGACGAATATCGACAGGGTTCGTATGCCTTAGGCTGTAGTCGCTGGCAAACTATTTGGTACGTGGTTCTAAAGAGTGCCCTGCCCTCGCTTATGACTGCCGTGATTTTAGGGATGACCCGTGCCTTTGGAGAAACCCTTGCCGTGCACATGGTTATTGGTGGCGTCAAGCGCTCCATGCCCTCAGGACTGCTCGATCCTGCGTCAACCCTCACCTCGGCTTTGACCTCGGGGCTTTCTAACGCTACTACGGGCTCTGTGTACTATCACGCGCTGTGGACCCTCGGGCTCATTCTTTTGGGCATGTCGCTGCTCTTTATCGTGATTATTCACATGATTGGCAGAAAGGGGGTACACGCTCATGACTAGCACAAAGCTTGCAACACATACTAAAGGTATGAGACGGCAAGATAGGCTTGCAACAGGGGTGCTTTGCTGCATGGCGAGTTTGGTCATGCTGTTGGTTGTAGCCATTATTGCGTACATCTTGGTGCGTGGGGCAGGGCGTGCCTTGACACCAGGCTTTCTTACCAACCCTAGCAGTGGCACTGCTGTACAAGGCATTGCCTATCAGCTTTTCGATTCGTTTTACCTGCTGTTCGTTACCTTGCTCATATCGGTACCTATTTCGCTTGGAGCAGCCATCTTTTTAGCTGAGTATGCCCCCGATAACCGAGTGAGCTTCGCTGCGAAAACTGCTATCGAAACGCTTTCGAGTCTTCCGTCAATAGTGGTGGGTATGTTTGGATCATTCTTTTTTGTGGTGACGCTTGGTTGGGGTATTTCCATTATTGCCGGTGCCTGCGCGCTGACCATGTTCAACATTCCCATCCTGGTGCGTACCATTCAACAGGCACTCGAGGATGTTCCTGCAAGTCAGCGTGATGCAGCGCTTGCGATGGGGCTGACGCGCTGGGAAACAACCATCAATGTGTTGCTGCCCGCAGCTATGCCTGCAATTGTAACGGGCATAGTTATCTCTGCCGGGCGCGTGTTTGGTGAGGCAGCAACACTCATCTTTACCGCAGGCAGCGCTCCTGCGCGCCTCAGCTTTGCTGATCCCTTCGGCCCCATTGGTGCGTTCAACATCTTTCGCCCTGCCTGCTCTCTAGCTGTCTATATTTGGCGGCTGACTTCTGAGCCTACTGCAGGATCGACAGAAATAGTATGGGGCGCAGCAACGGTACTGCTTGTCTGCGTGCTGTTCTTTAATCTGCTCGCCCGCCTCCTTGGCAGCATGCTCTCGAGGAAGTTGATGGCAGAATGACGAAGTTGCTCTATACCCAAGATCTAACGGTGAGCTACGATGCAGCGCATGAAGCACTTCATCCCACAACACTTGCCTTTGATGCGGGTCAGGTAACGTCTTTAATCGGACCTTCGGGCTGTGGCAAATCAAGCTTCTTGCGTTCGTTGAACCTTATGAATCGTGAGATTGCGCACTGCACGATGGGTGGACACATCTACTACCACGAGCAGGAGGTCAATACCACTAGTGTTAACCTCTTTGAGCTGCGTAAATCCATAGGCATGCTCTTTCAGCAACCGACACCCTTTCGCAAATCAATTCGTGACAACATCCTTTTCGCTCCTAAGAAACACGGACATGTGCGCACACGTGCTGAAGAAGATGCCCTCGTAGAGGAGTCGCTTCGTCGAGCGTCGCTCTGGGATGAAGTCAAAGATAAGCTCAAACAAAGTGGCCTTGGACTTTCTGGAGGGCAGCAGC
>CAYTTI010000002.1:24243-27602 GCA_964440675.1 uncultured Coriobacteriaceae bacterium | reverse complement strand
ATCGGCCGCCCAGGGTACTTCTTGACAGTACTGGGCGTAGGCTGCCTCAATGAGGTCTTCAAGCGGCTTAGGGTAGCTCACCTCTTGTAGGCGCTCCATACGCTCTTCATAGGGAACACCCTCCATCTTCATGCGTATAATCGCTTGGTTTCGTGCCTCGCGCTCCTGCGCTTGTAAAAAGGCTCCAGGATTTTCAAGCGTTGCCTCCACGAGGGAGATAAGGTCGAGTGCATACGAAGGCGAGGATTTGTCGAGCAGTTCCAGTGCTGCAAGCAAAAAGGGAGAAAGCGGCTGATCGAGGGCTAAATCGTCGGGCATGTCAACTGCAAGCTGGTAGCTGTCGCCTTCCTCACCTGTCTCAAAGTCCACGAGCCCCGCATCAATGAGCGTGGCAAGGATCTCGTCGAGCCGTTCTACCAAAGCTGTTTGTTGTTCGGAAGTTTGCAGTGACACATGAATCATCTTGCGCATACGCTCACGCACATCGCCACCCTGTTCTAACTCGGAAAGCACCATAGCATGCGTAATGCGCATGCGAGGCACCAGCTTGCCAGGAGGAGCAGCAACAAGGCGCTCGAAGCTTTGCTTGTTCCAGTTAACAAAGTTCGACGGAGGCTTTTTAGCTTTTATCTTGCGCATGCGACGCGCATCGCCGCCAGCTTTTGCCAAGGCGCGTGCACGCTCGATGTCGTATTCGGTGGCCTCGCATACCACCAAACCACGCTCGTCAAAGCCGGCACGCCCCGCCCTTCCTGCAATTTGGTGAAACTCCCGAGCATTGAGCCGTCGCGTACGATGCCCATCGAACTTGGCAAGCCCGGTGAGCAAAACCGTACGAATCGGCACGTTAATACCGACGCCAAGCGTATCGGTTCCGCATACCACCGGCAGCAAGCCTTGTTGACACAGCCGCTCTATCAATAAGCGATACCTTGGCAGCATCCCTGCATGATGAACGCCAACGCCACAGAGCAAAAGACGCTTGAGTGTTTTGCCAAAGTCGGTGGTAAAGCGCACGCCACGACAAGCCTCCTTGATGGCGGCGCGCTGCTCGGCAGTGGATACTCCAAAGCTGGCCAGCGCCTGCGCACTTTTCACCGCCTCTTGTTGTGAGAAGTGAACAACATATACAGGAACATCGCCGGAGCGCAAAAGTAACTCTACCGTGCCCTCCAAAGGCGTTTCCACAAATTCATAGTCGAGGGGTACCGGGCGCGGTGCATCGAGGACACAGGCAACAGAGCGCTCTGTTTGGGTGGTAAGCAGGCTTTCTATGTGGGAAACATCCCCCAACGTAGCACTCATCAGTAAAAACTGCGTGTTGGGAAGCGTGAGCAGCGGAACCTGCCAAGCCCATCCACGATCGGGATCGGCCAGGTAGTGAAACTCATCGAGGGCAACTGCATCTACCGTACCACCACGCAATGCCAACTGGGCAAGAATCTCTGCCGTACAACACACAATAGGGGCATCGGGGCGTACCACCGCGTCCCCCGTAAGAATTCCCACCGACTCCTCGCCGAATACTTCACGACACTCAAGAAACTTTTCGGTAACCAGTGCCTTTATAGGTGCCGCCCAAAATCCCCGCTTGCCTTCGGCCATGGCCATTGCCATAAGACCACAGGCCACTAAACTCTTGCCGGAACCCGTAGGAGTGCCCAGTATCACGTGTGAATCACAGGCAAGCTCAAAAAGCGCCTCCTCTTGATGTGGCCAGGGCGTGCGTCCCTGCTCAATGCAGGTTTCCAACCACGCCTCAAGTGCTGCTTCTGCTGCTGACACCTATACGCACCTTCGTTCGCTTGAAGTAGGTCGACTACCATCGTGAAGTAGAAGTAGGTTGCCTGGGATCATGCAGCAGGTTACCCGCGATCGTGAGGCAAGTTGCCCGCGAGCGCGATCGTGAGCGCGTAACGTGCTATGACTCTTCTACTTCGCCACGCAACAAACGCTCGCACATAATCCGATTGGCGGTAAGCTCAATCGTATCATCGAGAGGCTCGAGCGATGCGTCACCATAGTGGCGCTCCAGGGCACGAGAGAGCAAGAAGTCTGCCACTTGAGGATTCTTGGGTAGCAGAGGTCCGTGAATGTAGGTACCAACGACGTTCTTGTACAAACAGCCCTCAAAACCGCTTTTCCCATCGTTTCCCTTGCCATACACAACACGTCCCAGAGGCTCTATGTCTTGACCGAGTGTGGTACGCCCCCCATGATTTTCGTAACCCACGATATGCTCATCGCAGATCGAGCTACGGATAACAACATTGCCAATAAGGCGCGGGCTACCCCGGTCGGTACGCAAATCCACCAGCTCCAAACCAGCAACCTTTTCGTCGCCCATCATGTAGTACTCGCCGAGAAGTTGATATCCTCCACAGACCGCAAGGAGAGCTCCGCCATCTTCTACAAAACGAGACAGCTCCTTTTGCTGCTCGTGTAGGCTATCGCACACAATACGCTGCTCGCGGTCGGACCCGCCACCAATAAACACCAGATCAACGTTGGCAAGAAAGGGTCGCTCGCCGACATGTACCTCAACGATTTCTGCCTGAATGTGACGCCAGTGCAGGCGTTGTGAGAGTACCAAGATGTTTCCCGAGTCGCCATATAAGTTTAGAAGCTCGGGATACAAGTGCAGTATACGCACGCGCCGACTCATAACGACACTCCTAGACGTTTGAGCTCTGCCTGAGCGGGCCACAAAGCCGAATAGTTGCACAGCACATACAGTGGCCAGTCCTGCGGCCTATCTTTAAGCAAGCTCAATGCCTGCTCAACCGATGAGACCACATGTGCCGTGAGTCCGGCATACTTGCATCGCACCTGCACGTCGTTGGCACGTGTGCCACTGCACAGCACCTCAAGCTCGTTGGCGCGCGTGTCACTGCACAACATCTCAAGCTCGTTGGCGTGTATGTCACCACAGAGCACATCGTGTGTAGGATCTGCGGCAAGGCGCTCTAAGTCCATATCCCAAATCCAAGAAATATCCTTGCCATCGTTAAAGTCGTCATTGATAACGAGCATGAGAGACTTAGGGCGCTCATCTGCCAAAAGCAGGGAAATATTCTGGTTAAAGCCAGTAGGATTCTTCGCGAGGTTGAGCACCACCTCACGCCCGTCTACCTCAAAGTGCTGTAGACGTCCGTTCTCTGGGTGGTATGCGTTGAGTGCCTGCTGGAACACATCCGCACCCACTCCCATAAGGCGTGCAACGCTCAAGGCGGCCAACAGGTTGTACACCATGTAGATGCCACCAAAATGAGCTTCGATGTGACAGGGTGCCGCACCATCCACGGATGCTGTGCTCTTAAGCTGCGCCGCGCCATCCATGGGTGTCACGCTAGGCGTGT
>CAYTTI010000002.1:0-24143 GCA_964440675.1 uncultured Coriobacteriaceae bacterium | reverse complement strand
CCATCCATATGCGCAGTAAAACGTACACCGGCACGACTCACCTCTACATCGGTAGCGAAGAAGTCAAGCTCCGGCTGGCAAAAATCGCACGCAGGACAGAAAAATGCTCCCAGCTGAGCATAGCTGTGGTAGTGATAGTCCAGCTCTGCGCCACACACCTGGCAAAACTTCGCCTCAGGAACACGTTCTTGGGGCAGATGCAAGTCCTGTGCTATGCCAAAGCTCATAACTTTGGTACCGGCTGCCTCGGCACGACGAGCAACCCCAAGCGAGAGAGGATCGTCGCCACAAACGATAAGGGTGGTGTGAGGCGTCGCTTCAAGCGAGTGCACCAGGACATCTTGGATACGATCTATCTCGCCGGCACGATCTAGTTGATCACGAAAGAGATTCAGCAACACAAAGTATGTAGGCCGCAGTGCCGGAAGGATATGAATGCAAGAAAGCTCGTCAGCCTCCATGATAGCCCAATCTGCCTCGCTGCCGGGCAAAAGAGCCGAAGCGACACCGGCTGCCATGTTGGCACCCTCACGATTCGAC
Source organism: uncultured Coriobacteriaceae bacterium (assembly GCA_964440675.1). GTDB lineage: Bacteria > Actinomycetota > Coriobacteriia > Coriobacteriales > Atopobiaceae > CADBMC01. The sequence continues at coordinate 23,603 of CAYTTI010000002.1, read as the reverse complement.
AGTACACGAATACCAGCCGCGCTTGCAGCAGAGGCAATCACGTTAGTGGTAGTGGTCTTGCCATTGGTACCACACACCACACAAGAACCGCAGGTGAGCTTTTGTGCAAGGTGGGAGAGAATTGAGGGATCGAGCGCTAGAGCGATACGACCGGGAAGCTGAGCGCCGGTGCGGTGCAACATGTTACGCAATACTAGAGAGGTGGCACGTCCTGCGGCGCAGGCGGCCACAGAGCGTATGCTCATGTGCTAGTCCTTCCGTATCGAAGAAATCCAGCTTTTAAGGGTGTTAAGCACCCTGGGCTTACCATCGAGATACTGACCAAATATTACGCCAGCAATAACAAACACCAAAATAAGCAAAAACTGCCAAAAGCCAACAAAGAGCAAGATGAGGGCGCACACAAAACCAATCCCTGCCCACAACAGCTCATTTTCGTGCCCCGGTACTACACGTCCCAAGAGCTCCTTGATCTGGGCGGATAAGGTGTTGTTGGCTGGAGAGCTATTCTGCGAGTTGTCAGGCTTTGCTTGTTTGTCATCTGCCATCAAACTCACCCCTACTCCACACTCTGATCGCTATCCCGATTGCTCTGGCTGCTGTGTTCGTTGTGCCCCGTGATGTGGGAACCGTGTTGGGTCGATGCGAAGTCCTGCTCTGTCCCAACTGCCGGAAGCTCGGTTATCACCAGATTATTGGCATGGGCTGAATCACTGTCTTCGAGGCTGGAGTGATACTCCTCGGTTTGGGGCTCGGTAAATTCCAATCTCACACTCTTTAACTTGTTACCGCAGAGCGTGGGCAGCCCCCGGGCAAGCTCAGCCTTAAGCTCTCTACCTTTTTCCAGCACATCGAGTGAGGTTACGGGACAAATACGCACAAACACGTGCACCCCACCGCGACGCTTCTTCGCACGTATAACGACATCCTCCGCAATACAGCTGCCATCTGCCTCCACGATGGATGTAACGCGCGAGCTAATAGCGTCCTGGGTAACGGCGATCTTGCTGCCGTCGGGCAGATCAACCTCAACCGTACTCCTGCGTGATGCAAACACCCCATTTAAGAACATGACAAGCGAACCAAATACACCCACTAACGTGGCACCTGCCACTGCTCGATAGAACCACAGGGTACCCATGAGGGACTCTAGGTAGCGCGACCATGGACCGTACCAAGAAAGCCCTAAAGCAACAAAGGCAGCGGTAGCACACAGGCCGTATACAAGGAACACCAAACGCTTGAATACACCCATTTATTTATTCGTCCTCCTCGAGGGCAGCGACTACCTCATCGGTCATATCCATAGTTGAATAGACGTTTTGTACGTCCTCGAGATCGTCCAGCCGATCAATCAGGCGTTGTACCTTCTTAGCATCGACAGGACTTACCTGCACGGGCGTTGTTGGTACCATCGTAAGCTCGGAACCCTTAACCTCGATGCCCTGGTCTTCAAGACCCTTGTGTACCGCCTGCATGCCGTCGTAGGCAGTCCACACAATCCACTGCTCGCCGGCATCCTCGTAGTCATCACCGCCGGCCTCGGCCACAGCCATCATGAACTCATCCTCATCAACAGCGTTCTCGCGGTCGGCAACCTTTTTGTCGTCGCTCTTGATGACCTTGTCGACCGCAATGGTGCCGCGTCGCTCAAACTGAAAGGCAACCGAGCCGCTCGTCCCCAAGTTTCCATTGGAGTGAGAGAACACCGAGCGCACATCGGCCGCAGTGCGATTGCGGTTGTCGGTCAAACACTCTACATACACGGCAACCCCGGCAGGACCATAGCCCTCGTAAACCACCTCTTCAAAAACAGCGTTATCTGCCCCAGCGCCAAAAGCCTTATCAATTGCCGCCTTAATGCGCGCATTTGGCATCGATACCATGCGGGCACGCTGAACTGCTGCGGCCAGTGAAGCATTGTTATCGGGGTTCGGATCACCACCTAACTTTGCGGCAACCGTAATGTTTCGAGCCATCTTAGAAAAGAGCGCAGAGCGCTTTGCATCAGCCGCTGCCTTCTTATGCTTTGTGGTTGCCCACTTAGAGTGTCCGGACATCTCGTACTCCTCAGGTCTTAAACGCAGGTGCGCAAAGTATTTGCATAACGCTATAAGGATACTCGCTTGCGCGTGCTTATGTCCCACTTGCAGATATTTATGTCATGTAGCTTTGTTGTGGCTTGTGTATACGCACGGAAAACACAATGAATAGGGTGCCTGTAAGGATAAGCGGCAACGACAGCAGCTGACCCATGGTAAACCAGTCCGTACCGAACAGGTAACCAAGCTGGGAGTCAGGCAGGCGCACAAACTCCACGAGAAAGCGAAAGATTCCATAGAGCGCTAAAAACACACCAATAAAGGTGCCTTGAGCTAATGGGGGCGTTTTACGTGATAAGGCATAGAGCACGAGAAACAGAACTAAGCCCTCCAGCAAAGCCTCGTATAGCTGCGATGGGTGTCTTGCAACACCTCCACCCGATTCAAAGGATACCGCCCAGGCTACATCGCTTGCCTTACCCCACAGCTCACCGTTAATGAAGTTGGCTATGCGACCAAAAAACAAACCGATGGGAGCGCCACACACCACCATATCCGCGACCGTTGTGAAATTCAGCTTACAATAGCGGCACGACGCATAGCTCGCAACAATTGCTCCAACAAGGCCACCGTGAAAACTCATGCCACCCTGGTTGAGCAAGAAGATTTCTAAGGGATGGGAAAGGTAGTAGTCAATACCGTAGAACAGTACGTAACCTAAACGTCCGCCCACAATGACGCCGACAACACAGCTCATGATCACGATGTATAAATCATCAGCTGAAAGCTCAAGCTGCCAGAGCCTCGCAAGTCGCCACACAGTGAGGGCAACACACAAAAACCCAACGATGTATGCCAGCGAATACCAGCGTACCTCGAAGGTGCCTATGGAGAAAGCAACAGGATCAAGCGCCTGATAGAGTTGGTCAAGCATCAGGCCCCCTCGTTAGAGAAGCGAAGGGATATCGTCATCGTCGGACTGATCTTGCCAGCCCATACCTGCACCCATAAAGCTCCCATACTGAGCTTCTGCGTTATCCGTCGCTGCAACAACACGGGTGACACCCGGCACATGCTCTTTTAAGATGCGCTCAATACCCATGCCCAGCGTTACCGACGATAGAGCACAGCCTGCACACGCACCAACAAGCTCGAGGGTCACCACACCATCCTCATCGACGCTCACGAAATTGCAATCGCCCCCATCTGCTTGGAGGCTTGGACGCACGACATCGATAACATCTTTCAGCAGTTCGACATCCACTGCACTACCCTGAGCCACACCTGCCGTCTCATCAGCCATGTCGTCTACCATACCAACCACTCCTCAAACACCAAACCACTTCTTAAACACCAACATACTTCTCAAGCACCAACATACTTCTCAAGCGCCGGTTCTCAAACGCCGGTTCTCAAACACCGACCTACTCTTTGAATGCCGGTTCTCAAACACCGACCGTAATGCTACGGTGAATGCAATGCCACGAACGCAACACTACGATGGATACGCAATAATCTCTTGGGATTCTACCCAGCTACACGAAAGCTAACAATACACAGTTAATCGCTCATACAGGAGCGGCAAACGAGCCCTCTTTCTACTCTCAGCAAGCTCTATTCCAGCTTTTGGCAGACCCTATGGCAGACCCTATACAAGCTCAAGGTACATATGTCCGCTGGTCGCCCCACGCTCACGTACAGGAGGGTGTTTGCCCTGGCGTTTGCCCTGATGCTTGGATCCCTCAAGTGCTGCCGCAAGGCGCTCTACCTCATGTTGTAGCTGCCTGTTGGAAAGCAGGGTCGCATCGATCATGAAGTCATGAATTCCTGCCTGGAGCAAATACGGGACTTCTGGCATGGTGTCTATCAACTCGCTCATCCACACACGTGAGCGCCCATGAACATCGGTAGTAACCGGCATGCAACGCCCGCGCTCATCGCGCAGGAAAAGCCTCTGCGCACGAAGAGTGCACGCCGCGCAATTATGTATGCAGCTGTTTGCTGCCTGCAAGACACAGTGCTCACTCGTCATCAGGCGCTGTCGTGTGTACACACAGGCAGCCAGAACAACCGGATGATGCGTGGTACCGGTCGAGTTGATAGCAACAAGCTTGCTGGCTAAGCGCTCAATCTGTTTTAGGCTGAGTTCCTGCGAGCACCATATACGCTGCACACCTGAGCGCTGGAGCGCTTGTATGCAGACTGTATTGTGCACCGGTATCCCATCGAGCACCTCAGTGTTAACGCCACGCTCCTGCGCATACGCAAGCTCGGCAAGATTGGAAACAACACAGCCTGTTCCTGGTTGTATCCAAGAAGCTACCCGCTCAAAATCTGCTTCACGACATACCTCGGGAAGGATGGGCACGATATTCTCCGGCCATCCGTCATAAGATGCTAAAGCATCTACCTCTGCATAAATCCTTGTTGCTCCCGCCTCACGAGCAATATGTGCGGCAGCAGGCGTGGTAACGCGCACGCATATACTTGATGTGCACGCATTGTCGCTGCTGTTTGGTGTGCACGCATTATCGCTGCTCTGGAAAGCTTCGCTCGATGGCCCAGCCTTCTCACTTGATGGCTCAGCCTTTACGTTAGCAGGCTCTACGTAGACAGCCTTCTCACTTGATGGCCCAGCCTCTACGTAGGCGGGCAGTGTGCGTTCGGTCCATGGCATGAGCAGAGCCGTCTCGAGCTTGCGACAAGCCTCGCTGCGCGTCGCATGAAGCTCTGCCATACTCATCCCACAGCCCTCATCGAGCTCAAGATCGGCACCTTCAAGCACGAAAGCTGTAGCACCCATGCGACCCACATGCTCAACAAGCTGTTCTGCGGTCAGCGCCTTCGTGCGCGCCGCCTCAACTATGGCACCTTCTGCTTGTACACGAACGCCGTCGCAGGAAAGCTCAATGAGCAGCGGTTCTCCTTGCCTACATACAATGCGCGCACGAACCCCTCGTGGGCGCAATGTACCCCCTGCTTCCGCCTTACCAACCACACGAGCAGCAGCATTCAAAGCTGCCTGCGTACGGATTAGACGCACATCACACCCTTCGGGCATAGCGCGTACGGTACGCACACGTATCGTTTCATGTGGCTGCCCATCGCAAGGAGCAGAAGCGGTTAAAAAGAGTTCGGGTTGGCTTTGAGGGCGTATCTCAAGCAAATCGCCCTTGTGTACCGCCTCATGAAGCATGATATCGGTATCTGCTGGTCTCCTCTGTTTTTTGCGTGGGCGGCCACCCTGCCTGCCAGAGCTTTGGGATTGTTGAGGCGCGAGCGTATGCGACGCCACAACGCTACCCACCAATAAGCCGCGATTGTTAGATCGAGCATAGCTCATCATTTCATCGCCTGAAGTGCCACGCAAGTAGGCATCGGTAAAGTCTCTGTTAAACGCATGCTTGAGACGCTTCTCTAGTGAGGTCACATCCAGCGTATGTCCTTGTGCAAGGCAGTCCAGTGCCTCACGATACACCGATACCACCGAGTAGACGTAGTCGGGAGCCTTCATCCTCCCCTCAATTTTGAGCGCTCCAACACCCGCTTCGCACAGCTGATCTAATGCCGGCAACGCGCATGCATCGCGTGGACATAAAGGACGCGTGCGATCTTTTTCAGCGATGCATAGCCCGTTCTCATCGATGAGATCGTAGGGAAGACGACAGGGCTGTGCGCAGGTGCCACGGTTGGCCGAGCGCACCTCTTGAGTCAAGGCACGCATGCTTGACATCATGCAGAGGCCCGAATAGGAAAAACAGAGGGCTCCGTGGACAAACACCTCGAGTTCGCAGCCATTGTGAGCTGCTGTCTCTTGTGCGCATATGTCACGAATTTCTTGTAATGACAACTCCCGGGACAGGGTAATGCGGCGCGCGCCACGCCTACGACACCACGCAACACTACGCTTGTTGTGAACATTTGTTTGTGTGGAGATGTGCACTTCTATCTCTGGCCACGCCTTGTGCAGCTCGACGAATAAGCCCATGTCCTGCACGATGAGGGCGTCGGCACCTAAGAGCCATACCTCTCGAGCAGCGCGTAGAGCTTGGCTCATTTCGTCTTCGCGAATAACGATATTCATGGTGGCGTACACACGCACGCCAGCCAGGTGCGCCGCACGACATGCAGCGCGAAAGCTCTCTACGTCGAAATTATCCGCCCCGCGCCGCGCGTTGAAGTCTGAACCTAAGGCGCAGTAAATTGCATCCGCCCCGCCCGCAAGTGCTGCCCAAAAGGCAGCAGAACTTCCCGCAGGAGCTAAAAGCTCCAGGACATGTGTGTATGATCTCATCGCCTATTGAGCCGTTCGCGCCAGCTGTGCAGCACGCACCAGCACGCCCTTGCGATACCGCGCGGCACGCACCAGCACGCACTCACGGTACCGTGCGCCCTTACTGTGCCGCACGCGCCAACTTTTCAACACGCGCCAATTGTGCGACACGCCCCTACTCTTCCGTACGCGCTGATCCCCAGTAAAACAGCGCAACCGTGCCGGGTCCTGTGTGACAGCCGATTACCGCACCCACGGGGAAAATCTCGATTTTGCCGCGTGTGGCAGGAAAGCGCTGCTCAATTCTTTGGGCAAGCTCTTGAGCATCCTCCAAGCAGTCCGAATGAGAAATAAATACCTTACCGTTGTAAGACAGGCCTCCTTCTGCAAACTGCTCCATAATCTCGAGGTCGCGTGCCATCGCCTTGTTCTTGGTGCGAATTTTGTAGCGCACCCCAAGCGAACCATCGGGTGCCACCCACATAAGCGGACAAATCTTCAAGAGATTCGCTGCAAAACCCGACGTCTTAGAAATTCTGCCACCGCGAATAAAGAAGGTGAGGTCGGTTGAGAAAAACCAGTGTTGCAACTCAAGGCGATGATCTTCTGCCCATCTCGCAAGATCCTCAATCCCCATTCCCTCATCACGCAGGTCGGCTAAGGTATCCACCAGCAAACCATAGCCAGATGATGCACACAGAGAATCGATGATAAAGATGTTGCGATCGGGGTAGCGCTCAGCGAGGCTGTCGCGCGCAAGGCAGGCCGAGTTGTAGGTGTTCGATATACCCGATGAAAGTGTTACATGGATAACATCGAGACCTTGCTCAAGATACTTCTCAAAGTGCTTAGAAAACTCACCAACCGCTACCTGCGAGGTCTTTACATCTGCTCCCGCAAGCATTTGACTGTAGAGCTCAGTAGGTGAAATCGACTCCCAAAAGTCGTCCTTTGCGATTACACCGTCGAGTTCGTAGGTAAAGTAGACGTAGGCAATATTACGCGCGTCGAGCAGTGTGCGAGATACATCCGCTGTCGAACAACAACTGAGAACATAGTTGGCCATGACTACAACTCCTCTCGAACAAAGCGAGCAAAACGACGCCTGCCTACTTGCACCAGCGCTCCTTCCAAGTAAGCAGGATCAAGGTTGTAGCTGTGAGCAGCAACGGCTTCGCCATTGATCCTCACACCTCCCCCATCGATAAGGCGACGACCCTCACCAGCTGATGCAGCAAGGCCTGTGTTCGCCAGCAAGCGAGGAAGATACACGAGACCATCCTCGTTCGGCGTCAAATTGACTGCGCACTCGGGCACATCCTCAGGAGCTTGGTGATCACGAAATTGGCGGTCAAAGGCAGCTTGCGCGGTGTCGCCTGCACCATCTCCGTGGTAGAGATCACAAATATTGCGTGCCAGCTGGCGCTTGAGCTCGTAGGGGTCAGCCGAACCATCAGCAAGCGCCTCATCTATTGCATCGACCTCTGCTACTTCCAAGGTCGAACACAGTCGAAAATACATCCCCAAGAGCTCATCGGGGATGGACATCAGTTTGCCAAACATGTCGTTGAGCTCATCGGTAAGCCCCACATAATTCTTATAGGACTTGCTCATTTTGCGTGTACCGTCGAGTCCCACCAAGAGCGGCATGGTAAGGGCAATTTGTGGCTCCATGCCCTCACGCTCCATGAGGTCGCGGCCAGCCAGCAGGTTAAAGATTTGGTCGTTGCCACCCATCTCGAGGTCGGCCTTAATGACCCCCGAATCGTACGCCTGCAACACGGGATAAATAAACTCATGCAGAGAGATCGGCAACTGATTGCTATAACGCTTGTGAAAGTCTTCGCGCTCCAAAATGCGCGCTACGGTAAATTTTGACATAAGCCCTAACATGTCACCTAAGGTAAGCGGCTTAATCCAGTCACCGTTATGCATGATAGTGGTGCGCTCCATGTCGAGTATTTTCGATGCCTGCTCAACGTAGGTGACAGCGTTTGCTTCAATTTGGCTCTCGGTAAGCGGTGGTCGGGTTGAATCGCGCCCGGATGGGTCACCAATGAGAGCCGTTCCATTACCAATAATGAGGGTTACCCGATGGCCGAGGTCTTGAAACTGACGCATTTTACGCAACGGCACCGCATGACCTAAATGCAAATCAGGACTTGTTGGGTCGACCCCCAACTTGATATTGAGGGCACTCCCGCGCTCCAGCTTAGCTTTAAGCCCGTCCATCGGGACAATTTGCATGGTTCCCGACGTTATCACGTTCAGTTGCTCGCTTACAGACAGCACCTGCATACCTCCTGCTCGCCTACGTACACAGCCTATGATATTCAGCAAGCTAAGAATACCAAAGTGCAATAGCTTCGGAGTCCTACGACAAGCTTCGGAGTTCTACGAAGTTCCGCCAACGTTTCTGCAGTGACGCGATAACACACTCGCGATGTCACAACGGCTTTCAAGCGCTCCTACGACGATTCATCGACACCGATGATGGCTGTCTTGCCGTACCACTGGGCAAGTCGATAGTTAATGTAGTTGTCCATATTGTCCCGAATGTCTCCCATGTGTAACACGTGCGGAATGTCCGTATAAAATGGCACCTCAACATAGCTGGTCAGCGCTTCCTCAATAGTCTCTATGCGCTCCCACACCTGTTCGTCGTAGCGCTGCGCTTGCCCCGTGAGCAGCGAACGAGTAGCGGACAGCGAGCTTATAGCCTCCGAAGAGGTAATGTCGGGGTTTCCCAGGCTCATGACGGCACATAGCGCCAACAAGGCAATACAGATCACAGACATGAGCGGTGGCAGCACAGGTGAGGTGCCAGGAATCAGCTGAGGCTCAAACATATCGACAAGCCAGCCAATCCACCACACCACGTTCAATACGATGAGCACGATGTAGAGATAGTAGTAGGCATTGAGTACACGACCAGGGCCAGATGTCCCCATAGAAAACAAGGTGGGCGTCAGGCTTGAACAAAACAGGGCGATCGAAGCTATAGACACCAGTCCCGGAAGGCGTAGCCGAGGACGCCTCCCCTTGCTTTTGTACATGCCGTACGCCACCAGCGGCACGAGAGCACATACCGCGAGCATTACATAGCCATCGACCCAAGTTACCAACAACTCAAGTCCTTGCACTATGGCCTGCCAAACGGTATTCACGACACCAAGGCCTGCATCGGGAAATTGGGTCACTTGACGTACGCCATTGCCAGGTGCTGCCATCGAAACCATCGCCCCAATACATAGCACACAAAACGCCGGCAGCATGTAGAGCGACCCACGGTCGCGGCGTACAAATTGCACGACAAGCAAGGCTGCGCTTACCTCGAGTGTAACCAACACACACACGTAGTTACCTCCTGCAACGAGAAAAGCCAGGATACAAGAGGCAGCTATGGTGCGCTTTCGACACTGCAAGCAGGCTGCGCGAAAGAGCACAGCAAAGTAAACGAGAGCAAGTGAATGGAACAAGGTGTAGTAGACCGCCGAGTTGTACCAAAAGATACCTTCAACGGGGCTTGGAAGGAGCTCCAGTTGCAGTACGCAGGTAAGGCAGCTTACGACAACCCACAGGGATTTCCGCGCATGGAGTGTTTCTTCGAGCACCACATGCCAAAAATAAGCTGTCCCAACAATGAGGGTCACCATGATGAACGGAGCAGCTATAACGTAGTATTGCTCGCCAAAAACACCTGGCTGTATTGCCATCAAAAAAATAGCTGTGTAGGTTCCCTGCCATTCATACCATGCTTTTGGAACCTGCTCAAGAGCGGTTAGCACTGCTTGCCATATACTCCCGGTATCCTCGAGTACCAAGTGAGCCCACACGCCATAGTGCCAATCATCTGCATAGGAATGGTTGTAAAGAGAAATAGCAAGAAGGGGCACGAGGCATACCACAAGCAGCACAACTGCCGCCACACTGGGAGCATGCAGCAACAACCAGTGCTTCATACCTGTACTGCGAGGCCTCGCCCCCTCGTCTTTGCTGAGCAGCACGTCGTGCTGCATGTTCTCACACTTCATCTTTGCCTCTCCAGAAACCTACACATAGACCTTCCAAGGATGTGCATTATTCGTGCCCAATCACTCCGTATTCCCATATACAGCAACTTCAAAGCTTGTTCATCGATGGCTTTGACTGATAATAATTAGTTGTGTCAACGAAGGAGGATATCGTGGGTATTCGGAAACGTCGAGCACGCAAGCATACAAGTACACATGGTATGCGCAACTTTTTTGTTGGCATACTCACATTAGTGGCCATTCTTGCTGCGACATTATCGGTTTCTGCCTACGCCCTTATTTCTTCGTGGTTGGAAGATTTGCCCAACTACGAGTCAGCAGATGCCTTCTTGGTAGCCGAACCCACCGTTATCTACGATAGCAACGGCAACCAAATTGGCCGCTTCTACATCGAAAACCGGGTTCCTGTTGAGCTGGAGGACGTAAGCCAGTATGTAATAGATGGCACGGTCGACACCGAAGACGTTCGTTTTTACGAACACAACGGTATTGACCCGATAGGTATTGTGCGTGCCGCCCTCGTACAACTCAGCGGCGGCTCCGAGGGTGGTTCTACCATCACCCAGCAGTTGGTTCGCAACACGGTGCTCTCCGACGAACAGTTCGAGCAAACGCTCAAGCGTAAGGTACGCGAAGCCTACATCGCTATTGAGATGGAAAAGACCTACACCAAGGATCAAATCCTCAATATGTACCTCAACACCATTTACTACGGCAATGGCGCGTATGGCATTGAGGCTGCATCTATTACCTACTTCAACAAATCCTCGAGCGACTTAAGCTTGGCAGAAGCAGCCCTTTTGGTTGGCCTTCCCCAGTCGCCTTCGTACTATGATCCCTTTACGAACGCCGAGGGAGCCGTGGAGCGTCGTAATACCGTTTTAGGCCGCATGCTTTCTGCAGGAAGTATCACTCAGGAAGAATACGACGAAGCTGTTGCCACCGAGCTTGTACTTAACCCAGGCTCGACCGAAGTGGAAAACAACAGCGACTATCCGTACTGGTCCGACTACGTACGTCAGCTCCTTTCCGAAGATTTTTCCTCTGAAACGATCTTCCAGGGTGGGCTGCAGGTGTACACCACGCTCAATGCCACCTATCAGCAGGCTGCAGAAGAAGCAGTAGCAGAGCAGCTCGCAGCCATTGGCATAGAGGATCTGAATCAGGCACTTGTTGCCATCGATCCCGATACCGGCTACATTCTCGCCATGGTTGGCGGGCGTGACTATTCCGTTAGCCAATATAACCTGGCAACTACCGCGCGCAGACAACCTGGCTCGAGCTTCAAGGTGGTAACGCTCGTTGCCGCACTTTCGGCGGGTATGGACCCCGAGGTGACCCTCAACTGCAACTCACCACTCAGCATTACCTCGAGCTGGGACGTGCAAAACTATGGCAATACCTCGTATGGAACCATCTCACTCGCGCGAGCAACCGAGGTGTCAGCTAATACCGGCTATGCCCAGGTTGCAGTAGCAATTGGTGCGGATACCATCGTAGAAACTGCCTATGCCATGGGTATCGATGAGGAACTCTCGGCTTACCCATCCATTACGCTAGGCACCGCTGGCATTCCACCTATTCAGATGGCAGAGGCATTTGCAACCCTTGCCACGGGCGGCATTCATCGTAATCCCGTCGCCATTGTACGCATTGAAGATCGCAACGGAAACATCGTCTACGAGCACGAGGACGATCCAGAACAAACTATCGACGCAGCCGTTGCGGCGGTTGCTACCGAAATACTCGAAGGTGTCATTACGAGTGGAACCGCTACCGTTATCAACACAAACAAAACCTTTGACCAGCCAGTTGCGGGCAAAACTGGTACCACTGAAGAGGCACGCGATCTGTGGTTTGTTGGTTACACACCGCAGATATCAGTTGCAGTATGGACGGGATATATCGAAGAACAGTCCATCTACATTAACGGCGCAGAAGGTACCACCCAAGCTACTAGCTCTATGACCTTTGTGCGCTTTGCAAATAAGGTACTCACCGGACTGGAGCGTGAGGAATTCCCCACGACAGACGAAGAGCCAGAGTACCTTTCCAACGAAAGCTGGAGTTTCTACGTACCAACAGTGACAGCATCAGAAGAGGCAGCATCTGCAACAACAGAAGAAGAAGTAGTGGACGAAACGGAAGAGGCAGCAACAACAGAAAGCTCAGATGAGACGGTTGCAGATACATCTGATGCAACGACCCCTGAGGTCACCACGCCTACATCGCCCACAACATCAACCGACTCCACCGACACCACCGGCGAGCCCACAGATTAACAGATTAGTACTCGCGAGGTACGTCTAGGATACGAGCAGGCCGCTTATCGATTCTGCCGGCGGGGGCGGCCGCTTAGCGTACTACTCGATACTTACAAGGGCGGTCAAGGCTTATCGATTCTGCTGGCGGGCGGCAAGCTTGTCGAGCTGTGCTTGGGCTTCTTCTAGCTGCGTGCGCACTGCGTCATGACCCGTGCCACCATAGGTGGTACGGCGACGTACCACCTCATCGATGTCGATAGCCTGCAGCGCATCTTCCTCAAAGAGATTGCTGTACGACCTGAGTGCCTCAACGGAGAGCTCTTGTAGGGTCATGTCGTTTGCCACACAGTCGGCCACAATACGACCAACTCGTTCATGCGCCTCACGAAACGGCATGCCCTTACCTACGAGATAGTCTGCAAGGTCAGTTGCAGCCATATACCCTTCATGGCTTGCTTCGCGCATGCGCTCACGATGAACCGTCATGGTCTGAATCATACCGGTAACTGCATGCAGTGAATGCAGCAGAGTATCACAGGAATCCAACACGCCTTCTTTGTCTTCCTGCAAGTCCTTATCGTAGGTAAGCGGTGTTCCCTTCAACGTTACTAACAAACTCACGAGATTGCCCACCACGCGACCCGTTTTACCGCGTACGAGCTCAGCAAAATCAGGATTCTTCTTCTGAGGCATAATCGATGAGCCAGTTGCGTGGCTATCGTCCATCTCAATGAATCCAAACTCAGCTGAACACCACAGAACCAGCTCCTCACATATGCGCGAAAGATGCATCTGACACACCGAACACGCGTAGAGCACATCGAGGGCAAAGTCTCTGTCTGATACTGCATCCATCGAGTTGGGAATAACACCTGCCATGTCAAGGCTCTCGGCTACCTCACAGCGATCGAGCGCATAGCTCGTGCCCGCAAGCGCAGCCGCACCCAAGGGCGACACATTAGCTGCATCCCGAGCGCGCCTCAAGCGCTCAATGTCACGTACAACCATCCAGAAGTAGGCAAGCATATGGTGGGAGAACAAAACAGGCTGTGCTGGCTGCAGGTGGGTATATCCGGGCATCACCGTACCCATTTCCTGCCGTGCCTTATCAAGCAAAGCCTGGGCAAAATCGTAGGCAGCATCGAATAATTCGTCTGCAAGGCGAACACAGGCCAGGCGAAAGTCGAGTGCCACCTGGTCGTTTCTTGAACGACCGGTATGCAGCCTGGCACCTGCGGAACCGATCAGCTCGGTGAGCGCTCGTTCCACAGCCATATGAATGTCTTCGTCCACGTTTTCGTCGAAAACAAAGTCACCACGTTCAATGCGTTCTGCAATCGCGTAAAGACCGGAAACAATCGCCTCTTTGTCATCCGATGAGATGATGTGGTGACGCGCAAGCATCGTAGCATGTGCAATGGAACCCTGAATGTCTTCGCGCCACAGCTGCTTATCTACCGGTAAGCTCGCGCCAAAACGTTCGAGCTCGCCGGACGGAGCCGTCTCAAAGCGCCCCGCCCAGAGCGGACGAGACGCCTGATGGTACTCAGCAGCGCCTGTATTACCCATCGCTTCGCTTCCATTCTTAGACATCCATGCTTCCGTTCTACACAGTTCCGTTCTAAACGTGCTGTCCCTTTGCGCGCAGACGCTGTTGCTTTGCACGCGTACTGTCTCTTACGCTTCCATGCTTCCGTTCGTACGCGCCCATACGTAGTTTGGTAGGCCAAACAGATCCATGAATCCCTTGGCTGCCGAGCGATCGAAGGTATCGCCCTCATCGTAGGTAGCAAGACCAAAATCGTAAATGGAATGGGGGCTCCTGGTACCAGTAACCGTACAGTTCCCCTTGTAGAACTCCAGGCGAACTTCACCAGTAACCGTTTTCTGCGTTGAGGCGAAAAATGCATCGTAGGCCTGTTTGAGCGGGGAATACCACAGGCCGTTATATACGATACGCGACCAGTCATGTTCCAGGTTAAGCTTTGCCGCCAGTACATCACCCGGCAAGCACAGACGTTCCAAGGCCTTGTGAGCAGCAATAATGGAGAGTGCCGCAGGCTGCTCATAGCACTCACGGCTCTTGAGACCCACCAGACGATCTTCGACCACATCAATGCGACCGTAGCCATTCTCACCAGCGATTGTATTCATGCGCTCAACAAGCTCGAGCATCGAAAGCCTTTCGCCGTCAACCGAGACAGGTTTACCTGCCTCAAAGCCGAGCAGCACCTCACGAGGCGTATCGGGTGCTTGTGTGGGGTCAACGGTCATCTCCCACATGTCCTTGGGAGGACGGTTCCAGGGGTCCTCCAGCGCGCCACACTCAATAGCACGACCCCATACGTTCTCATCCACTGAATACGGCGAGCTTTTTGTTGCCTCTACCTGAATGCCATGAGCCTCACAGAATTCAATTTCCGAACTGCGCGTAGTAAGTTCCCAGGTGCGCACCGGACCTAGTACCTCAATGGAAGGATCCAATGCCTTGCACTCCAGCTCGAAGCGTACCTGGTCGTTGCCCTTACCCGTACAGCCGTGCGCGATAGCCTCGCATCCCTCTTTATGGGCAATATCTACCAGATGCTTTGAGATAATGGGGCGAGAAAGTGCCGAGAGCAATGGATAGGAGTTTTGATAGAGTCCATTTGCAGCGATCGCATCGGCAACGGCAACATCGCAAAACTCATTGCGTACATCAACCGCATAGGACGCCACCGCACCAAGGCGCGTTGCTTTCTCGGCTATACCTTGGATGTCGGCGCGGTCGGTTGGCTGACCTAAACTTGCAATCATGGTTACTACGTCGTAACCCTGATCCTGCAACCAAGTAATTAAACATGAAGTGTCTAAACCGCCAGAATACGCAAGAACAACCCGCTTCTTTCCAGAATCTACTCCCATTTTTCCCGCTCCCCTTTTGTGTTGTCCAGACTCAAGTCTCAGACTCAGGTCTATAGGTACCGAAATGTTCAAACTACTTAGTAGTCACGTTAGTCTCAAGGCTATGTTTGACAGCTCTTGAGCGTGTCTACCAGCTGTTCTGCTGACTGCGTAGAATCGAGTATCACTAAGATGGTATCGTCGCCTGCAAGCGTCCCTACTACATGTGGCAAAGCGGCATCATCAAGCGCGGCGCATACGCCGTTTGCCGTGCCGGTTTGGCTGTTTATTACCACTAAGTTATTCACACTCTTAACACATATAACCATGGTGGCAACCATTTGGCGCAGACGCAAATCTTCTTCGAGCGCGTAAGATCCTCCCGGCAGTTTTGCAAGGTGCATATCGGCCACATCACGCGATACCGTAGCCTGCGTACATGCAAAGCCCGCACGGTGGAGCTCACGCACCAAATCGCGCTGCGTCGCTATTGATGTTGAGCGCACGATACGCCGTATCGCCTCCCTACGATCGCTTCGACTCTTAGACAAGTTCAACACCTCGTTTTCTACAAAGATCTTGTCCGAAACACATATGGGAGCGCATCTTTAGCTGCCGAGTACATTTTTCAGCTACCACATACGAACATCATAGTCGGGAGACAACGGATCATGCGAGTCGAGCCAGCGACGGCGCGAGAAGAAATTATAAAACGTCACCACAACGGTCGCGAGCACCTTAACAAGCATGTAATAGATACCATGCGTCCAGTCGATACCTGCGAAGTTCAGTACGCGCTCTCCTATCCACATACAAACTGAGTTAAGCACAAGCCCCAAGGCCGAAAGCACCATGTATATACCGAACTCACGACGCCGTGTCATATCATCACGGCGTGAGAACACCCACTTCATCGACCCCCAGTAGCTCACTATAACCGAGACAGTAAAGGAGAAGGCTGATGCAATGAGGGGGCCGACGCCCAAATTCTCATGCATGCATACCATGATCGAGAAGTCCACGAGGAAGGCGATACTGCCCACAAGCCCGTGTTTAAGGAATTGTTTTATCAACTCACCCATTACACTCCTTTACACGGGGACAATACTTCCCTTTTTATGAAATACTAGTGTAAGTAGGATAAACATGCGCAAAAGCACTCAAATGGCACACTAACGCCCGCTTCATGTAAGTAGGGTCATTAAGAAGTAGAGGAACTATGCTGTATCAACGTAAATCGGGATCGTCCAGAAGCTCGTTCCGTCAAAACGATGCCCGGAGAATCATGCAAGCTCGTAAGACTTCTCGGGAGTACGGCAGAAGAACCTCACGTCCACTGAAAACCTCACGGTACCAAATTCGTTCACGCGGTCCTCGTCTGGGCGGACGCGGATCTGGCATGGTAAGAAATCGCATTAACTCACGTACGCTCGTCATGCTTGCTGTGGCTATAGCAGTGTTATTCCTCCTCATTTTTGGCATCGTGGGCTGTGTGCGTAGCTGTATTAACTCCAATCAAGATGATAGCTCCGTTAATGCACTCGATAGTCGTGTGGAATATGGTACGAGCGAAGAACTTACTGAGGTGCTCTCAGCAGCCCTCGATGACGGTGAAGATCTTGCCTGGATAGCCGCAAATGCTGCCAGTTATAGTGATCCACGCATTGTGGAACTCGCAGTAAATGAACCAGAGGCCATAAGCTTTGTGCGTAACGTACTTTCAGCTGAGCCAACAAGCTCTGACTTCGACGATGAAGTTGTGCAGGGAACCATACCTCAGCTATACAACTGGGATGAGCGTTGGGGCTATGTGAGCTTTGGCGATGAGGACTTACCCTTAGGTGTAAACGGATCTGGTCCGGTGAGCATGGCCATGGTGTATATGGGCCTTACCGGTCAAACGGACATGACCCCGGCGGATATGGCAGAACTAGCTGAAAGTGGTGACTATTATACCGATGAAGCGAGTGGGTACTGTTCTGCTGACTTCTTTCTTAATGAAGCTGCCGACTTAGGGCTGAGCTGCACGCAGATTGAGGTATCCACCACACAGCTTGAAACGGTACTTAATGAGTCCTACGTTGTCCTGGCTTGTATCGATGCAGAAACGCTCACCGACACCACGCATTGGGTGGTGATTCTTAACACGAATGATAACGGGTCAATTACGGTATACGACCCGAGCTCTTCTTTGGTCACCAACAGAGAGTGGGCTTCCGGCACAATTGTAGAAGCGAGCAGCGCCATGTATGCCTTTGCGCTGGCGGCAGAGTGAATTTAGTAACAGAGTAAATTTGACAGAGTAAAGCTACCCGTGGGCGCTCGACAAAACAAAGCAGGCCAGAGGTTTTACGGCCTCTGACCTGCGATAATTCTGGAGCCAGCTACCAGACTTGAACTGGTGACCCCCGCTTTACGAGAGCGGTGCTCTACCGACTGAGCTAAGCTGGCCTCAATGGCGTTCGATGTGTGTCGGTCGGTACGTGGTAATGTATCTTACCCGCTCGAGCCTGTTTTGCAAGCCCTTATGCCACCAACGAATAGATGGTAATTTCTGCTGTCGAAAGCAATGTGTTCACATAGTCCGTCCACTGCTCAGAAACCGCTGCATATTCCTCGGAGTATAGAGTCCAGGCCACGTAGTATGCCTGTATAGCCTGATTGTACGTTGCCGAGGTCGAACTAAACTCATACCCTCCCAAAGCTGCATAGTACGAACCATCCGTGCGGGCCCAGGTATCGGCTTCCGTATCCCACTCATCACCCAGCAGACCCACAATGTAGGCACCATACTCAGCAGTTGCAAGGTCTTCTTCTCCTGAGGCACATTCCTCCGGCAGCTCTGGAGCTTCGATAGTGCCAGCTTCACCTACTATCTGTTGGCGCAGCTTATATACAGCACAGGATTCACGTACGATTTGCTCGGCAGATTCCTCATCCACTCCCCACTGCGACGCAATAGAGGCATAGTCGCTCGAACCGAGATAGTCTTCAGCAAACGCGTCCACCTCTTCGTCGGTAACCTCAATACCTTCATCTTCTACCGCAACATTGAGAATCTCGTTGCGCGCATAGGAAAGCACCTCATCGGCTGTAGGCATGGAATATGTTCCATCGCTATTGACTGCCGCGTCCAAGCTCATGCTCGCTTCAATAACCTCGCGAACTGTTATCTCATGACGCGTACCGTTGTAGGTATAAGTGCCAATAACCGTATCAATCTCACTTTCGGCAAGCGTAGTTACGCCACTTAGCTGGTTGTTGGTAGCAATGCTCGCCAAGACAAAACGGCCGAATAGTACACCTAAGACCAAAGCAACACCAACGAGGGCTACGACAAGCTTGGCAGAAAACGTACGGCGCGACGCATCATCCGGCGTATCCGGTACATCGAGCTCAGTCAGTGCACCTTTGGCAACGTTCTCGTCTTCATACCAGTCGTCTTCATGCCATGAATCGTCATCCTCAGGCCTTGCGCTGATATCCTCGGGTCTTGTCTTGTCATCCATGCATAATCCTTCCGATAGCGAGAGGTCTACTGTTTTGACTCCAGGTATCCCATTATTTCTACTGAACAGGCTTGGATATACCCATGGCCACTTTGAGCGTCAAAACTAATACGCTCGGCTAGGGCAGCACGTGACGCTTGGGATATCGTGCCCTTAGCAAAGGAGAGCATGTGGCTTAACATATCGCGGTATTCAGAGTCTCCGTGAAAACACTGGATTGCCTCATCAAGCAGCGGCCACACCTTGTCCGAACGCTTTTGTGATGTCGATCCAAAGAGCGCCAAAAAATGAAATGCTGCAAGACGAACCGTTGCCGAATCTTCGTCAAACAAGGAAGACTCGGCTCCATCGAAGGCCTTGCTCAGCTGACATGCATGCTCTGCGGTAAGCCCAGCCAAGACATTGAGCACTTCCCAACGCGTTTGTGCTTCGGGATACTGCAAGGCCTGTATCAGTGTGGGGATGCCGTGCACAACCAACTCTGGATCTTCGTGAGCGATAAGGGCAAGCTCGTGAGCTGCATCCTGACGCACGCGACGCCGAGAACTTGTCAAGTCCTCAAGGAGCTCATCAACTGTCTTTTTTGCCATTACGTACGCCTTCCTAGCTTTTCAGGGAATCCAGCCATTCAAAGGAGCTATTCACAGAAGCCATCAACTACCACGGTTCCACTGCGCTCATCATCACGAATGGTAATAAGCTTCAAACCCGCAGCTTCATGAAGGAGCGTCGTAAACGATCGATACCCATAGCTGCGCTCGGAAAACTGTGGGCGCTTACGCCGCATGGTGTCTTTAACGAGCGATGCCTGCGCCGGAGCACTTCCCTCACGTTGAAGGGCATCTACTGTTTCGAGCAGGAGTTGATAGCAAGCGTGTTTATCTTTTGGTACCTTCCCTACAAAATCAGGCATGCCTGCACCGGTTACTATGTCCTCGTAGTAAATAAACTCATCGCAATTCTCAACAAGCAGAGGTGAGGTTGCCTCCTGCATACCCACACCAATAACCCGACAACCAAACTCCTTAAGCTTTGCGATCAACGGCGAAAAATCAGAGTCGCCCGAAAGAATTGCAAAGGTATCAATGTGCTCCTTAGTAAGGCACATTTCAATCGCGTCTACCGACAGGTGTATATCCGCTGAGTTTTTTCCTGAGTGCTGTCGATCGGGAACCTCTATAAGCTCCACACCGAGGGCATGTAGGCTATGAACAGCCGTGGGAAAACGCTGCCAATCGCAATACGCACGTTTAGCTACTATACGCCCCTTATCCACCAGGCGCTCAAGTATGCGCTGAACATCAGGGACAGGACCCGGGTTTTGTTTACCATTGCGACGTCTGGTACCAGTACCCAAGGCAAGATTCTCGTAGTCGATATAGACCGCCATCGAGCTTTGAGCGTCTTCTGACACCGCAATGTGTTGCAACTTATTCCTCACGATGATGTTGTCCGTGATTGTGATGATGACCATGGCAGCACTGATGATCGTGTGCGTGGTGATCGTGCCCGCACTGATGATCGTGTGCGTGGTGATCGTGCCCGCAGCAGCACTCGTGCTCAGTCGCATCCTCTGGGACATCGGATAGAGTCGACCAGTCAAGTCCTGCTGCCTCGCCTTCCGCCATATCGGAATACAGAAGCTGAATGGCCTGTGTTCCCAGGCGGCCGCCGCCCACCTCACAGAGGGTGTCATACAGCGCATAGGCAGTTTCTACCCCTGGCATAATCAGCTCCTGGGTTTCTCCCTCATTCATGGCCAGACCAATGTCTTTACGCAAATGCTCTACGAGAAAACCTGGAGACCAATCGCTCTCGAGCACCTTAGGACCAAGATCTGTAAGAGCGCGTGAGGAACCCATACCGCTTCCCACCATAGTAAGCATCTGCTCAACATCAAGCCCGCACCCTTGAGCAAAGGAGATGGCATCAGCCATACCAACCATGCATGACGCCAGGCTAATTTGATTACAGAGCTTTGCCGTCTGTCCATTACCCGCATGCTGGAAGAAGAAGATCTGAGATGAGAAGGTTTCCAAAACAGGCACGACGGGCGCAGCGTAGTCCTCATCGGCACCTACAATGAGCGTAAGCGTGGCAGCACGCGCGCCAGGCTCACCCCCGGTTACCGGACAGTCGAAGGCGTGCTTGCCCTCCGCCTCTGCAGCATCGTGAAGCTCACGAGCAAGTGTTGGAGAAGATGTCGTGAGATCCACGAGGTAGGCACCTTTAGCTGCTGCGGCAAGGATACCGTTATCACCAAGGTACACTTCCTCGACGTCCGTGGGATAACCCACCATGGTAAAGACGACATCTGCTCCGGATGCCGCCTCGGCAGGGGTTGAAGCATAGTGTGCACCGCAGGCAACCAGATCCTCTGTTTTGGATGCGGTGCGGTTGTACACGGTGACGTCATATCCAGCATCCAAAATATGACCCGCAATAGGAGCACCCATAATACCAGTGCCAATAAAGGCAATGCTTGGTTGAGGTGCTGTCATAGGTTTAGGTACTGTCATACAGCAACTACCTCCCTGTAGTAGATAGAGAGCTTACGAACATCGTCTCGCTAGGTTTTGTTCGATGCTTGGCGTACTTTTCTCGCAAGTTTATCGGTAAGCGAGAGCTGCTCACGGC
This sequence comes from uncultured Coriobacteriaceae bacterium, assembly GCA_964440675.1. Taxonomy (GTDB): domain Bacteria; phylum Actinomycetota; class Coriobacteriia; order Coriobacteriales; family Atopobiaceae; genus CADBMC01. The sequence continues at coordinate 1,961 of CAYTTI010000002.1, read as the reverse complement.
GGTCGTCACCCCAAAAAGCGAGGGCAACCATCCCAGGACCAACGTGCCCTCCAATAACCGGAGACACTGCGCTACGAATGATAAGTAAATCCTCGCAGCCTGGCTCCTTTCTAACAGCCGCTTCGAGCCAATCCACATCCTTTTCAGCGTCGCTTGACACAATGCCCACTGGAAGTGAAGTGTCATGAGCATAGTGCTCGCGAAATTCATTGAGAATGGCGCGCAAAGCCTTCCTGCGACCACGGCACATACCTTTAAGCGTAAGTGCTCCATTCAAATCGTAGGAGAGCTCTGGCTTTACATCGAGCTTGCCACCCACTTGAGCCGCAACCGGTGGAATGCGACCACCCGCAGCCAAGGCATCGAAGCTGTCGAGCGTAAAGTAGCCCTGAACAAAGTAGCGAGCATCTTCTGCCCAGTAATAGAGCTCTTGAGCACTAAAACCATTGTTCGCCAAGCGTACCGCTTCAATAGCTAAAAGCTCCGCTGCAGCAGAAGGGCAGAGATTGTCTAACACATAGAGTTCAAAGCCAGGATGGCGCTTGCGCACCATATCAGCAGCTTGCTGAGCTGCATAGATGCTTGAGGAAAGACCACCAGTAAATCCTAGGTACAGGGTAGGAGTACCCTCTTGTGCACAGCGCTCGAAGACTTCCTCGTAGCGTCCAGGTGGTATCGCACTTGTCTGCACGCGCACCCCTTGACGCATGAGACTATAGAATTCACGGGGAGTAATCGATTGCCATAGGTCATCAAAGTAAGCTTCCCCATCGATATAGTACGGGAAGCAGATCACCTCAACCCCAAGGGCCTTGTACACATCTGGATTAAAATCTGCGCATGAGTCAACGATTATGTGAACGTTTCGCTGCACCTGGAAGGTACCAGAAAACTGACCGGTCTGAGAAGGTGCTTTGTGACTGGAGTGCGCCGCGCGATCGGCACGTACCACACGATCGGTACGTGCCGTGTGGGTGGTGCTGTTAGTCATCCATCTCCTCGATCTTTGGCTTAATGACTCCGTAACCACCGTTATTGCGGCGATACATCACATTGACAAGCCCAGTTGATGCATTTTCAAACATATAGAAGTCATGACCAAGCAGATCGATTTGTATGAGGGCTTCTTCCTCGGTCATAGGCCTAAGTTCGATGAATTTTTCACGCACCAATACATCGCCTTCGTCTTCGGCATCTTCAGTATCGACGATAAGATCCGTAAGGTTCTCGGCATCTATTGCAGCAACTGCGGCCCGTTTATCGTTTCTGCGGGATATCTTGCCTGCCCGCTGACGCCTATCGATAATCTTCGTTTTGTACTTACGCAGCTGACGGCTCACTTTGTCGGCCGCCTCATCGATAGCAGCATGGATATTGATGTTGGAGGTAACCACACGCACAACGTTATCGCGTACAAACACGGTAACCTCTACGTACTTTCGATTGGGATTCGAGGGGTTTTTATCAACACGGAGTACTACATCGCACTCCATAGGCTGAATGTCGAATACCTTAAGCGCACCACCTATCTTTTCCTCGACGTACTCCCGCAATGAATCGTTAACGGTAACTTTGCGTCCAGAGACTCTCATGTCCATCGTGACTCCTATATGTATCCGATTGTTGCTTCTTCAGTTCTGGGATTATGCGCTTGTATCCTCTTCTTCGGCAACAACAAGCCCTGAATCTTCAGCCTCACCCACATCGGCAAGTAAATCGTCACTCGTAAGCGACTCCATATCGCCCACCCAACGACTACGGATAAGGTCGAGCATGCCGTTTGAACTAATGGTGTCAAGGACGCTTTGCATAGCCGACTGCAGGTCGGTGGACTCAGAGTCAACACCGATGCCCACGGAGGCAAGGTTGCTTAAAACTGCTGCCATACTTATGTTGGAATACTGGGTGGCCAGGTAGCCACCTGGATAGGCTTCGCACAATACATAGTTCACCGTACCTGA
>CAYTTI010000001.1:24684-28291 GCA_964440675.1 uncultured Coriobacteriaceae bacterium | reverse complement strand
ACTTGTGACCTCCCGGTTATCAGCCGGACGCTCTGACCAACTGAGCTACGGGCCCATGTGTCACACTAAGATAGACCTCATTTATCTCTAGGTCAACACTTTTTTTACATAGCATTCCCTATAAGATCCTTATACGAAACAATTTCATCACAGGTAGCGGGTACTATACCGATGAGTACTCGATGTTTTGGATGAGGCAGGAGTGGTCGTATGCCGATGGTGCGCATGGATATCAGCACAATAATTGTTGCTGGTGGACCAGTTCCTTCTCTCATTATTTTGCAGGAGCGCCACCCCGGAAGCGACGGGGGAGCAACCCAACTTCCCATCCGCATTGGTCGCGTTGAGGCAGCAGCCATTGGCAGTGCAGCTGAGCGCTCAGCACACGCACGCCCCATGACACACGACTTGTTTACTTCTGTGATAGAGAAGGCAGGTTTGTATATTTCCCGTATCGCTATCACTGGTGTTCAAGACACAACCTTTTATGCACAAATTCACTTTGTAGACCAGCAACAACAGCATTTCAGTGTGGATGCACGTCCTTCCGATGCAATCGCTTTAGCGGTGCGGTGCAAGGCTCCTATTTTTGCTGATGAGTCAGTATTGAATACCGCCGCACTTCCTGAGTTTGATAAAACGATTCAACAGGAATATGAACTCGAGCAATTTCGCTCATTTGTAAGTGAGCTAAACCCAGAAGACTTCAAAGACCCAGACAGCTTGTAGCTCGGCAACCTGTAACCAGACAGCCTGCAAGCATCTGGGTCTTGCAGGCTGTCCTGCACTTTCCTTGCTTATGAGCTGCGCACACCTTGCTCAGCCTTGCAACCTAGTTTCCATCAATGAGGCTTTCGTCTAGCGACTCTTCCCCGCCAATATCAAGCGGCTCATCTTCTGCAAGGGCTCCTGTATCGTGCAGCTTAAGCGCTGTTTGCCCGTCATCTCGCCTGCTATCTTTCGGAGTCGTTTGACGCGCAACAATGCGCGCAAGTGCGCAAACTCTGTCGCCCTCGGCAACGTTCATCACTTTGACCCCCTGTGTTGAGCGACCCAGTCTCGAGATATCATGCGCGTGGACACGAATGAGCACACCCGACTCACTTACAATCATCAGTTCGTGCTGGGGACCTACAACACGCATGGCGGCAAGTGAGCCTTTCTTGGCGGTACGTGCAATGGTATATACGCCCTGGCTACCACGCTTATGTTCAGGGTAGTCAGCAAGGGGTGTACGCTTGCCATAACCTTGTTCGGTGATGACAAAAAGGTCGCCTTTTCCATTGGATATTTCCATGCCAAGCATAGTCGCATCATTTTTTAAGGTGATACCACGCATACCCGATGTGTTGCGCCCCATTGAACGCACCTGCGACTCGTCAAACATGATGACTTTACCCTCGGTAGAGCACAGTACTACCTTTTCACCTTGCTTGACACGGCGTACGTTAATGAGTTCATCTCCACGACGCAGCTTAATAGCAATAATGCCATCACGACGACTCTTGTCGTACTCGCTCATAGCCGTCTTTTTTACCATGCCATTGCGCGTTGCAAACATGAGATAGGCATCATCTGCAAAGTTTCGAGTGGTAATAACGGCAGTTGGATGTTCTCCCTCTTCAAGTTGAAGCAAGTTAACAATGGCGGTACCACGTGCATGACGGCTCGCTAAAGGCAACTCGTGTACCTTTAAGCGATACACCTTACCTCGGTTCGTAAAGAACAAAACGTAATCGTGGGTAGAGGCGACAAAGAGATCCACAACAAAGTCGTTGTCTTTAAGGGCAAGACCCCGAACACCCTTGCCGCCACGACGCTGCGCACGATAGGTAGCAACCGGCAGGCGCTTGATGTAACCTGCATGTGTTGAGGTAATCACCATATCCTCATCGGCAATGAGGCTCTCCACGTTCAAATCTACTGGTGCGTCTGAGATGGTGGTAAGACGCTTAGAGGCAAATCGTTCCTTGATTTCTTGCAGTTCCTGCTTAATTACAGCCAAAATCTTACGTTCATCGGACAACAAATCCTCGTAGTAGGCAATGGCACGTTTCAGACTGTCAAGTTCTTCTTGAATCTTGTCTCGCTCAAGACCAGTTAAGCGACGTAGACGCATCTCGAGAATGGCCGTGGTCTGCTCTTTAGTGAAACTAAAGCGTGCGGTCAAGCGCTCTGCAGCTTCCGTATCGGTATGGCTCGAACGAATGATGGAAATTACTTCGTCGATGTTATCAAGTGCGACGAGCAGGCCTTCAAGAATATGGGCACGCGCACGAGCCTTATCCAAATCGAACTGGGTACGTCGTGTTACTACATCAACCTGGTGATTGATGTAGAGCGTAAGCATCTGCTTTAAGGAGAGTGTTTTGGGAACTCCATCTACCAGTGCGAGGTTGATGATGCCATAGGAGGTTTGCAGCGACGAATACTTATATAAGTTGTTGAGCACAACCTCGGGCATTGCGTGCTGCTTAAGCTCAATGACCAAGCGCAGACCCTTACGATTTGACTCATCGCGCATGTCGCTAATGCCTTCAATGCGCTTTTCATTAACGAGGGCAGCGATGCGCTCCTGTAGTTGACCCTTGTTCACCTGGTACGGAAACTCGGTAAAGATCAGTTTCGATTTGCCTGTTTTAGTCGTTTCTACATGTGCCTTTGCCCGAAGCGTAATGATGCCACGGCCAGTTGTATAGGCCTGCTTGATGCCATCGGAGCTCATGATCAGGCCACCGGTAGGAAAGTCGGGTCCGGGTATAACCTGCATGAGATCATCGACAGAAACATCTGGGTTATCAATTAACAAACAAGTTGCATCGATAGCTTCTCCCAGGTTATGCGGAGGAATATTGGTCGCCATGCCAACCGCAATGCCTGAGGAGCCATTCACTAACAAGTTAGGAAAACGCGCGGGCAGAACGCTTGGCTCCTGGAGCGATTCGTCGTAGTTGGGCGACCAATCGACGGTATTTTTATTGAGATCACGCAAGAGCTCCATAGCAGGACGTGTTAAGCGGCTCTCGGTATAGCGCATAGCAGCTGCATCATCGCCGTCGATGTTGCCAAAGTTACCATGCCCGTCAACCAGAGGAACGCGCATGCTAAACCACTGCGCCAAGCGAACCATCGTGTCATAGACCGCAGCGTCACCGTGAGGATGGTACTTACCGATAACCTCACCAACCGTCCACGCACTTTTTTTGTGGGGCTTATTGGGGAAAATGCCCGCCTCGTTCATGGCATACAAAATACGGCGATGCACAGGTTTTAAGCCGTCGCGCACATCGGGCAGCGCGCGCGCAGTAATAACCGACATTGAGTACTCAATGAAGGACTGCTCCATCTCTTGGCCAAACTCCGATACCTGAAGCTTGCCATCGTCCACCTCATCGAGTTGTTCGGATACCTCTTCTTCTAACTCTTGTTCTAATTCTTCTTCTGTATCAGAGGCATCGTCAAAGGCATCGGGGTCGTATACCGGCAAATCAGATTCCTCGTCCATCTGTGCACGATCGAGTAACTCGCGCAAATCATCTGGCATCGAAACATCGTTATTGTTGTTTTGGATATCGTCGGCCACCTGTATTCTCCTTAGTGGTCGTTG
>CAYTTI010000001.1:0-24584 GCA_964440675.1 uncultured Coriobacteriaceae bacterium | reverse complement strand
AGCTAACACTCAAAGGTCGTTCGCTCAAGCTCAAAGCACTGAGCCTGAGCTGGGCAGCATTACACGTCAAGATATCGAGCATCTTTAGCATGCTGTTCGATATAGGAACGCCGTGCCGCTACCTGAGAACCCATGAGCTCAGTTACCGCACGATTTGCCTTGACCGCATCTTCAATAGTGACGCGCTGTAAGATACGGGTTTTTGGATCCATGGTGGTGTCTGCCAGCTGTACCGGATCCATCTCTCCTAAGCCTTTATAGCGCTGCACATTGTATTTGCGTTTTTTCCCTTGAGCATCTACCGGTACGTACTCGGCAATTGCGCGGCGCAAAAGCACCTCTTCGAGGCTTTTGCCATCCGGATATACATAGTGAATACGCTTGCCAACCTTGATGCCAAAAATGGGAGGTACCGCAGAGTATACATAGCCCGCATCGATGAGCGGACGCATATATTTGTAAAAGAAGGTAAGCAGCAGGATGCGTATGTGGGCACCATCGACATCGGCATCTGTCATGATGATGATCTTGTGGTAGCGCGCTTTTTCGATATCGAAATCACCACCATCACCAGAGCTGGTAGTAACTCCACAGCCAATAGCAGTAATGAGCGACTGTATAGTATCCGAAGAAAACGCACGGTGATCGCCTACGCGCTCGACATTCAATATTTTGCCGCGTAGAGGCAAAATCGCTTGGATATCGCGCCGCCGCCCATCTTTTGCAGAGCCACCTGCAGAGTTACCCTCAACAATGAAGAGCTCTGCAACCGCTGGATCGCGCACCGAACAATCTGCAAGTTTTCCAGGAAGCGCTGCGCTTTCCAACATCGTCTTGCGTCGGGTGGCGTCACGAGCTTTACGTGCTGCTAAGCGCCCTTTGGATGCAAGTTGCGCTTTGCGTACAATCTCACGTGCAGCCTTGGGATGTTCCTCGAGGTATTCTGCCAGGTGAAGCGATACCACTTTACGTACTAAGGTACGCATGAAAGAATTGCCCAGTTTTGCCTTGGTTTGCCCTTCAAACTGCGGATCGGAAAGCTTGACAGAGATAACTGCCGCAAGGCCTTCGCGCACATCATCACCCGTAAGATTTGGATCTTTTTCCTTGAGCATGTTTTGACGACGCGCATAGTCGTTAATGACGCTCGTAAGCGCACTGCGAAAACCTTCTAAGTGCATCCCACCTTCCGAGGTATAGATGTCGTTGGCAAAGCTCATCACATTCTCGGAAAAGCCGGTATTCCACTGGAGTGCAACCTCAACTTCACCGGTTGTGTCCGGTGTGGCATCCTGAGCGCTTTTGCCTGTGAGATAAATGGGACGCTTGAGCCCATCTGGGATTTCTTTCCCCTCATTTAAGAACTTAACAAAGTCCACAATGCCGCCAGAGTAACAAAATTCATCAGTCCGGGGAATCAACTCGCGCTCATCGGTGAGCATCACTTTTAGATTTCGGTTGAGAAAGGCAGTCTCCTGCAGGCGCGTAGCTAAGATGTCGTAGTCGAAAACAGTAGTCTCAAAAATCTCTTCATCCGGCCAAAAGGTAACCGTGGTGCCGGTAGTACGGGACTTTATTGTTTCCAGTTTCTTAAGTTTTCGCACCGTTTTACCGCGGCTAAACTCCATCTCATAAAGTCCACCGTCGCGGCGAACCTGGACAACTACTTTGCTCGACAGAGCATTTACTACAGAAACGCCGACACCGTGCAAGCCACCGGATACCTTATACGCATTATTATCGAACTTACCACCCGCATGGAGAATAGTCATGACAACTTCGAGCGTGGGAATTTTTTTGACAGGATGACGCTCAACGGGAATACCTCGACCGTTATCAACCACCGTTACTGAGTTATCAGGATGAATCCTTACCTCAATACAGGTACAAAATCCGGCCATCGCCTCATCGACCGAGTTGTCTACCACTTCCCAAACGAGATGATGCAAGCCACTCGAACTGGTAGAACCGATGTACATACCAGGACGCTTACGAACCGCATCTAAACCTTCAAGAACTTTGATATCCGACCCACCATAGACGTGATTGTTCTTTTGTTTTTTCTTTTTATCCGCCACACTTACACCTTTCGAGGCCTTTCGAGACATGGTTATCCTATTTATTGTACTGGAATTTGCCGTATTAAGTTCGTTTGAATGAAATAAACGCTCACTATCAACTATATTGTTGTCTGAGAGCACATCAGAGCAATTGTAGGCTCTGTTTAACTGTTATGAGTATCCAAATTAAGACCAGCACTTTTTATACTTATTAAGGCGTTATATGCGACTTCCCGTAAGCTTTCAGGAAGAATCGAGCATGCTTCATAGATACTCTGCTTCTCATCCTGTGACAGCTCACGTGCAGCAGCCTTTGTTGATGAGCACGCAGCAGATGTTGCTCCATCATCTCCATACATCGCATTGCTCTGGGTGTCTACATAGCGTGAGAGGCGAAACTGAATATCGTGAATACAGTAGTCTGTCATACTAAAGCGACCGAGGTATAAGTGTTTATTCATTAAGAAATCCTGCACGATACTTGGAGAGTCTACATACACAATGAGTGTCGTTGTATTGCCCTTCTCCAGCAGAAAAACACCTTTCGTATGACGGCGTTCACGATCCCCGTTAATCTCAAACCACGTTTGCATGATTTTGCGAGTAGCGTCGTACGACTGAGTATCGAAGGCCTCCATCACGCGAGAAATAACATGGGCAATATCACGCTCGTCCGTTCTTGTTAGGTTGCTCGTTCTCGCTCGGTCACCTGTTCTTGCGAAATTGCCCGATCTTGCCTGGCTGTATGTCCTTGCCTGCTCACCCGTTCCCTCGAAGGTATTGGTATGCATTGCCTTGTCACTCACCAAATCTCACCACCTGAGCACTACTAATACCTGTATCAGTGAAGTAGCCCATGTTCGTGGTCGTAACAATTGTTTGTACTCCCCGAGTAGCAATGCCAGAAACAGCCTCTCGACGCTTTTCATCAAGCTCGCTCATAACATCATCAAGCAGGAGCAGCGGTGGTGTATGGGTAATGGCCTGTGTTACCTCTACCTCGGCAATTTTTAAGGCCAACACAATCGATCGCTGCTGGCCTTGAGATCCAAATAGACGAGCAGAGTGCTTGTTAATCTCAAATAAGATGTCATCATGGTGCGGTCCCACAGACGTTGTACCTTGCTGCATATCATGGGCGCGTTGCATGCGTAGTGCTGTACGCATGGCGTGAGCAATCTCTTCACGACTCGCTTGTGTGGGGTCAATATCGATGCTGCACGTATATGAACACGAGAGTTGTTCTTGGTTAGCGATGGTGGCATAACTTTGACTTGCTGCCTGCATAAGTCGATTGAGTAAATGAACGCGGGCATGTATAAGAGCCCCAGCCCCCACTGCAATTGATTCGTCCCAAGCGTCAAGCAGGGCTCGATCACACCACTCATCCCGCAAGAGCTTGTTGCGCTGTTCCACACCCTTTGTATAGGAGGATAGGATGCGCTTATACCCAGTATGAACCTGCGCGGCGAACGAATCGATTTCGCGACGGCGTTGAGCGGCAGGTCCTTTCACGAGTGCTAAATCGTCAGGATTAAACAGAATGGATGGCAGGGTATGTGTTAACTGGGCTGCAGCTGTTCGTTTGCCATTCAAGGTATAACGCTTATGCTCTGGTGTAATGTCACACCCGACACTAAGAACGCGCTCATCTCCCTCAAGTCGTGCTGTGATACGCGCGTGATTCTCCCCCTCATAAATGAGGTTTTTTAGAGCAGCATGACGAAACGAGACTCCTGTTGTTACCAGTTGAATTGCTTCTAAGGTATTGGTTTTTCCCGTTGCATTGGATCCTATGAGGACATTCATCCCCGCATCAAAGTCAATGGTACGGGTATGAATGTTTCTAAAATTGTGGAGCGTGATGCTGCGTACTATAAGCGCCACAACACTACATCCGTACCGGCATGAGTAAGTAGAGGTAGGCCATCTTGCCTTCGCACTTAAAGATAGCTGGTTGCATCGAGGCCTGTAACTCTAGGCGTGCAATATCGGCCGGACATGCTGCTAAACAATCTAAAACAAAACGATTGTTGAGAGCAGTTGCGATGGAATCACCGTCTATCTCTACGGGGAGTGTCTCGGTTGCTTCTCCTTGGTCAGTAGAAATTGAACTGATTGTAGCGACGTTGTTGTCATTATCAAACTCAAATTTAACGGATGGGTTATTGACTGCGACTACTGCAACGCGACGCAGCGCATCGGCAAATTCTTGAACATTGAATGTTATCGTAGATGCACTTGCAGGTGGCAAGAACTGTTTGTAGTCGGGATATTCACCTTCTATGCTACGCGAAACATAGGTCGTATTACCGTACATGCACACTACCTGGTTCTCGGTTGAACCGACGGTAATAACACTTTCTTCGACTGGAAGCATGAGGACGTCGTGAAAGGCAGTTCCCGGAACAATGAGCTCGAAGTCTTCGATCTCGTGCGTTGATGTGACCTCTGCTTCACATACGGCTAAACGAATCGCATCGGTTGCTACCAAGCGAATAAGACCTTGCTCAACCCTCATTAAAATGCCTGAGAGTAAGGGTCGTGATGCTTCATCCGAGGTAACCTTATACACCTTGTTTACCATACTGGACAGAAGATCTGAGGGAAGCTCGATTGAGTCCTGCAAGGTGAGCTCAGGAAATTGTGGAAAATCGCTTGCTGCAAGGGTATTGAGATGGTATTGCGATCTACCGCAGGAGATATCAACTACGTGTCCAGCACCGATAAAGTTCACTGCCTCATCAGGTAGATTTTTGACAATATTGGCAATCATTTTGCCGGATACAACTGTTTCGCCAGGTTCTTCTACATCGGCAGTAATCTGATGCTTGATTGAAATAGTTAAGTTTGAGCTGTGCAGCTCGAGCGTTCCATTGTCGGCCTTGATATAGATACCCGAAAGAATAGGCAAGGTGGAGTTCGATGCAATACCTTTTGAGACAATAGAAATAGCTCGGGCTAGAGCAGCTTGGCTGACAGTAAATCTCATTTCTTCCTCTCTTCTATATTCTTATTATTTATTTATAAGTAGCAACACTAGTAGCTTCTGTTGACATGTAGATAACTCATATATCAGCAGCTATAGTGCAACAAAACAGTAGGCGAGCTTTCATCAATCTATCAACTTCTCCAACACCTCAGTTGTAATTCAAGGCATCTCGGACGATATGGGCGATCTTTTATACACATACTTACAAAGCTTAGACAATGTTTTCTTCATATCCGGGTTGCTAACTGTTTTTGAGAGCATCTTTTAGTTTGTTGAGATGCTCATTAAGCGAGCGATCCGACTTGCGGTGCTTATCCACCCAGCTAATACTGTGTTTTACTGTGGCATGGCTTCGTCCACCGAATCTGTCACCAATATCTGCCAAGGTAGTGTCGGTAAGTTCGCGCGCCAACCAAATAGCAATATGGCGTGGCGTCATGAGTTCCTTATTGCGCTTATCGCCTATCAGGTCGATATGAGAGATGTCATATTCATTCTCAATCGTACGTTGAATCGCCTCAACGGTGATAGTGCGTTGACCGTCCGGCCAGCGCCTCGTGGCTTCATTGATGAGTTCTTCACGGCGGATATGACGTTTTTGTGTACGCTCAATGAGGGACGCACGCATTAAGCATGCTTGGACAAAGCTTTCAATAACGCGGATGTTGTTTCCCGCGCGTTCTGCCATGAGCTCAAGGTCTTCATCGGAAAGCGTACCGTCAAGATTACTGATGTTTTCTCGAGCTGCATCGTTTCGCATACGCTCGTAAAACACCCGTACCAAAGCTACCTTCAACTCGTACTCGGGCGCTCCAATGGTGCAGGTGAATCCTGAGTCAAACCGCGAGGTAATACGCTCATCGAAGCCATGAGCGCCTAAACCTAACTCATGAGGAGATCTATCTGAAGCTATGACGATTTGTTTGCCATGGTTGGACAGGTAATTGAATGTATCAAAGAAAAATTCAATGGTTGCGCCGGTTGGCTTTAAGTATTGAATGTCGTCAATAATAAGGATGTCGATACCGTTGTAGTTGCGCTCAAATTCATCCCGGACGCTGCGTTCGGTATTATGCATTGCGTTGACGTAGTCGCTCATAAAGTCCCGCGAGGTTCGATACACGCAAATGCGATCTTGGTCGTTTTGGAAGATGTAGTTTTGTATTGCCTTGAGAAGATGCGTTTTACCCAACCCGCTTTTCCCATAAATAAAAAGCGGGTTGTATGTCTTATTAATGCCGTCTGCGACTTGCTTTGCCGCAGAGAGTGCAATGGAGTTTTCGTTTCCTTGTACAAACCTCTCAAAAGTTAAGCGCGAGTCGTTTTCAGTGGGGCGCAGCATTAAAGGATTGTTCCTTTGTTTATGCGGAGGTTCTTCGATTACGCCTGTGCTTGCGCTGCCTTGTATCTCTGTAGTTGTTTGTGGTGCATGGAGCTGGTGCTGGAGTTCTTCAAACTCTCCGCGTGAGACCGTGTTGTCCTGTGGAACATGAGGCGTGTTCTGTTGACTTACTAGCTTGATTTCAAGGGATAAAGGAGTAAAGGCTGCCTTGGAAAGCACCTCTTCAATTTGCTTGCGGTCATTCAATAAGGTTCGCTGAACAAAGCGGGCAGATGTTGAAATGGTTAATGTGGTTGGAGAAAGATCGACCACCTCGCAACTTTTTACCATTGCTAACAGCGATTGAGATACTTGTTCGCCTTCAAGCAAGTCAATAAGGTCTTGCCAAAGTGCGAGCGCTTCTGATGTTTGAAAGCTATCCATACCTGTTTCGCCCCCTCAAAATGTCGATAAGTATTATAGGGGACAGATAATTGTTGAAAACTCAGATATAGGATCTACTCGAGTATGGCACCCTGCGTGCGGAATCTACTTGAGTACGGCAAGTTGTGCACAGAATTCCGAACGTGCGCACAATTAAATTTGTTCGACCGAGTTATTTATTCAACCGCGTTACTCAACCGCGGCAATATGCGCCCTTCCCTTGGGAGTGAGACGCCGTTTTTGCCCTTGTTTGACGAGCAAACCCTGAGTCTCCATACGCTTTAACTCCCTTGACCAGGTTGGCTGTGATCCCTTATAGGTTTCCACAAGGTCTTTTGGACCAACCTCTGCATGCGAGGACAGATATGCGAGAATTTGATGACTACGCTTACTGAGCGGTAAGGCAGCTGCTTGGTATTGAAGGTGCTGCGTTTCTTGTACAGCTTGCATCTGTTGCAACTGCTGCTGGAGCTGTGCCTGTGTTTCTTGCTCCACCATCTCCCTTTGTTTTGGTATGGGTGAGATAGGCATGGACACATCCTCTTCGGGACGTGTTGAAATTGTTACCACGGTTCCATGAGACATGTTGTCTTGAATGGATAGGGAGCCCCCTTTATCGAGCATATACTGCTGTGCGAGTGGCAAGCCACTGCCTACGCCACGGATGTATTGCTTCATTTCTTCCGTTGCAGAAGTTGTTCCATATTCCAAGGCTTTGTTCTTTTCGATAATCCCCGGGCCTTGATCTGCAAAGCGCAAGGTATTTCCTCCATCAAGTATGGATATCGTTGGAGCAATGAAATAGGCATGGATGTAGTTTTCGACAATCTCACGAATAATCATGAACGGAATAGTACCGCCCTGTTCGTGTGACAGCTGATTGACAGTGGCGGTTATTTCCTCGAGGTAGTCACGAACAGGTTTCGGCTGGATAGTGACCACGCGCGGGGTAATTGTTGGGTCATCGTATACGGCAATACGCGCTGGATAACGAATGGTATCTATCGATAGAGATGATAGAGATTCATCACGCTCGAATGATTCAGAGCCGTCTCCAACAAAGGTATAGAACCCGTTAGCCACTTCAAACCAGCCATCCCTCAACAAAGTTTCATCAAAATGTTGGAAACTTTCATTCCAGATAGAAACTTTTAGAAACTTTCAACAACATGTGAAAACTTGTAGAAAACCATTGGGTATGAGTAACCAATACCCTTCGATTAGCATAACATCTTCCACATAATTTCATATACATATGAAAGATTCAGTAGGTTTGACATGTTGACCAGTGTATTTATAGAATTACTGAGCCTTACAAGTGTTACCTGTCGAAACTACCTCAAAGGAGTTTGTTATGAAGCGTACGTATCAGCCAAATAAAAGGAAGCGGGCAAAGTGCCATGGCTTTCGTGCTCGTATGGCAACCAAAGCCGGGCGTCAGGTTCTTTCCCGTCGTCGTGCAAAGGGGCGTAAGAGGCTGACTGTTTAAATAGCATATGTGTAGCGTTTGGGCAGCACATCTTACTCTTTCATCTGTATGAACACTATTAAGTCAGCTAAGGAGTTCCAGCGCGTTTTTAGAGAGGGTAAACAGTCGAGGACCCCGCTTGTGCGTATAGTTTTCTTAAGAGATGAAACATGTCAACAGGGCAGCGTTGCCTTTGTTGCTGCCAAGCGCTTAGGCAATGCTGTATACAGAAATAGATGTAAGAGGCTGTTAAGGGAATCCGCTCGTCAGAACGGGCTTCCTATAGCCGGTTGGTCTGTTATCTTATTTGCAACAAACAACACTCATAATGCTGCACAGGAAGATCTCCATCGTTCATTAGCACAACTGCTCATGAGGTGTGGATTGAAGGATGTGGATTGAAATAGCTTCATTGCAATGGCTGTGTGGGGCAGTAGTATCAAAGGATTGTATGTATGAGATACATACTTATCAAATTGATTAGGGGGTACCAGCGTTTTATCTCACCCATTCTGCCTGCCTGCTGTATTTATCAGCCTACCTGCTCTCAATATGCACTCGAAGCTATTAATCGATATGGTCCTTGTAAAGGAACGGTATTAGCAGTTAAACGAATTTGTCGTTGTCACCCCTTTCATAAAGGGGGATATGATCCTGTCCCATAACCAGCGGGCGTTAACGGAGGAGCTATGTGGGAATGGTTTTGTGGTCTTCTTGAGACTGCACTTGGATTAATAGTCGGTGTTTGTGGTGACTGGGGACTTGCGATTATTATCCTAACCTTCCTCATCCGCTTGGTTCTCCTTCCCCTTTCTATTAAACAAACTGTGTCGACCACACGCATGTCCCTTATGTCTGGCCAGCTGCAAGACATTCAAAATAGGTACGCTGACGACCCACAGCGACAAGCTGAGGAAATGCGCAAGTTCTACGCTGAAAACAATGTAAACCCGCTCGGTGGATGCGCTCCCGTTCTTTTGCAGATGCCCATTTTCTTCGCCTTGTTTACTGTGCTGCGCGGTGTCTCAGCAGATGCTTCGTTCTATGGCATCCTGCCGAGTTTGGCGACCTCCGCTTCTTCTGCCCTGAGTGATTCGGGGCTGTGGGTAGCCATGCCTTATATCATCATTGACCTACTTTTTGGTTTCTTAACTTTGGTTCCCATGATGATGTCACAAACGAATGTAAATCCTGAACAGGCAAGCCAAACACGTATGATGTCAGGCATTATGGCTCTCATGATGGTATTTGTTGGATGGAGTATCCCTGCGGGCGTAAGCCTGTACTATGTCACGTCGTCTGCGTGGCATGTCGTTCAACAATTGGTTATCTCCAAGCATGTACGTGACAAGGTTTATGCTGAGGAAGCTGCTCGCGAGGCCGAAGGTCCTGTTCGTGTTGATGTCATGAGGCGAGAGCGTAAAAAGCGCCCTCATAAAAAATCATAATATTGTGCGCAAGACATCTTACGTGAGATGTCTTGCGGGGAAATAGTCTATTTGAGTGATGGAAAGTTTTTACCATGGAAGCTACAGCTGAACAGATCGAAGAAATTCGACTTAGGTATGAGTCTGGGGAAGATTTTAGAGACGAAGACATCGATCTCATAGCGGATATCGCTATTGAGAGTATCCGTATGATC
Organism: uncultured Coriobacteriaceae bacterium; assembly: GCA_964440675.1. GTDB lineage: Bacteria > Actinomycetota > Coriobacteriia > Coriobacteriales > Atopobiaceae > CADBMC01. The sequence continues at coordinate 14,657 of CAYTTI010000001.1, read as the reverse complement.
CTGTCAACCTTTAATGAGACGGGCTCAAGTATTGATGAGTATGAAGGTGATGACGGAGAGCTCATCCTTGATATCAATGGTGACGATCTGGTACTTCTTATCGGCCATCACGGTAAAACCCTTGATGCACTTCAAAATCTTATTTCCTCAATTGTGAGTCGTAAGCTTGGATTTAGATATCCAATCATTATTGACGTTAAGGGCTACAAGCATTCGCGTCGTGAGCGGGTTCGTTCTACCGCCTTTCAAGCAGCTGATCGCGCTAAGAAGCAACATCGACCGATCAAGTTACCTGCAATGAATGCATACGACCGCCGAATTGCTCACCTCGCCCTTTCTCATGATGAGCAGGTTATCACGTATTCCGAAGGCGTCGAGCCTAGAAGATGTGTTGTGGTAAGCCCTGGATCATAGTGCCTTCGTGTTCTGCGAGCTGCTTGAGTGCCGCGTGCTGCTTGAATTGAAATGTAGGCGTCAGCTAGCAGTAAAACCATCGCTTCTTCACCCTGTGGCTTTGCTGATTGTTGGCGTGCTGGGTGTCAAATAGCAGTAAAACTACTGCCTTCTTACTTGTAACCTTTCTTGACAGAAACGCATGATTCGCGCCTTCCTGTCATATTTTTGTCACATATCTGTCAAGTTCTATTCTGTCAAGTAGCATTTCGCTTCTTTCTCTTTGTTTTTTCTCGCTGCTTTGCTTTATCCTTGGCATATCACGTTTGCGCTTCACAGAAGAAAAATGGGACGTATAGAGCATGGTTTCATCAGCAGTATCTTTGATACATTCACTACAGGTGTATGCCACACAAGTAGGTATAGATCTAACTTCTGAAATAGCAGAACAATTACTTAGGCATCTTGACCTAGTTCTCAATGAAAACAAGATTCACAATCTCACACGCATTACCGATGTAGAGGATGCATTGGTGCTACATATTGTTGATTCGTTATTATTTTCGACATGTATTAGTTCGCCTTCAACACGCCTCCTGGATATTGGCTCTGGGGGAGGATATCCTGGCATCCCTATTGCCCTACATACAATGTGCGATGTAACACTCGTTGACTCTGTTCAAAAGAAAACTGACTTTCTGTCTCGAACAATTGAGGCACTTGGAATTACTTCACATGTACGTGCGGTGCACGCTCGAATTGAAGACTATGCGACTATGGCTTCAAACTACTTCAATTGCGTAACTGCGCGTGCTGTTGCTTCTCTCGAAACTCTTATTGAGTATGCTGCACCACTACTCACGGTTGATGGAATACTTGTCGTATCGCAAGGGCCTCAGCAACTGAACGAGGATAGGCGCATTGCTACTACGCTTGACCTTTGTGGTATGGAATATGTTTCACGTGAAACATATACGCTTCCTCATGAATATGGGACTCGTAGGCTAGTGAAAATTAAAAAAAGCGGTGAACCAAAGGTTAAACTTCCGAGAAGAGCTGGATTAGCAATCAAGCGACCCCTATATAAGTACAATTAGCTATATGTTTCACGTGAAACTTCTCATCATGTGTAAGTCAATATAGAATGAAGCAATGGCTACTAGAAAATGCGGAGTTACAAGGAGCAACGGTGGGATATCAAGACATAAAACGAAGCAACCCGGATAAAGAAACTCATGTAATTTCAATTATTAATCAAAAAGGTGGCGTAGGAAAGTCAACAACTGCAATCAATCTCTCTGCTGCTTTGGGGGATTTAGGCTATAAAGTCCTGGTAGTCGACTTTGATCCACAGGGCAATACGAGTAGCGGATATGGAATTGAGAAAGAAATACTTACCCTAAGTGTTTACAACGCACTCTTTGAAGAAACTGATATGGGCGAGCTCATACAAGGAACTCCCGTTGATAGAGTGTATGTAGTTCCTGCAACCATACAACTTGCGGGTGCAGAAGTCGAGCTTGTGAATGCGATGTCAAGAGAGACGCGTCTCAAAGATATGGTTCAAATCATTAAAGATGAATTCGACTACGTATTTATAGATTGCCCTCCATCATTGGGGTTGCTTACCATCAACGCCCTTGTAGCATCAAATAGCCTACTCATCCCAATTCAGTGTGAATACTATGCACTTGAGGGTGTTACAAAACTTCTTGAGTCAATGCAAATGGTAAAGCAACGCCTTAATCAGGGTCTAGATATATTCGGTGTCCTTCTTACGATGTTCGACAGCCGTACAATACTTTCAAAAGAGGTTGCCGAAGAAGTTCGCAGATTCTTTAAGGAAAAGGTATTTGAAACCATTATTCCGCGCAGCGTAAAAGTGTCAGAGGCACCAAGTTATGGACTTCCCGTAACTGAATATGCTAACAACAATAGTGGTGCGATTGCGTATCGAGATCTGGCAGAGGAAGTGATTAGTCGTGGCTAAACAAAAGAAAGGTTTAGGGAAAGGGCTCAATTCACTTCTGGGAGAGGCAAACATCGAGGTAGGAATTCGTACAAAAGATACAAGCCTTAGGATTGACGAAATCGTACCAAACCCTAATCAGCCACGAAAAAATTTTGACCAGGACTCACTGGCTGAATTGAGCGACTCAATTAAACAAAATGGGATTCTGCAGCCGATTCTCGTTCGTAAACAGGGCGATGCATACGAGATAATTGCTGGCGAGCGTCGTTATCAAGCTGCGAAGTTAGCCCAGCTAACAGAAATTCCAGTGATCATACGTGAAATCTCAGATGAAGAAGTTTTACAGTTCGCACTCGTGGAGAATCTACAGCGCTCAGATTTAGACCCTATAGAGGAAGCTCAGGGATATAAACAGCTGATCGAACAGAACAAGCTTACACAGGAACAGGTTGCCAAAGCAGTATCAAAGTCCCGATCAGCAATAACAAATACCCTGCGGCTCTTAGATTTACCGCAGCCTGTTCAGCTTCTCATCTCTTCCGGTGAGTTGACAGCAGGACATGCACGTGCGATACTGGCCGTACCAACGACGGAAGGTCGCATACAGCTCGCCAATAAGGTTATTGAGGATAAATTGTCGGTACGACAGACAGAAAATCTCGCACCACTATATTCTGGCGAACAAAGGATACAAGCGAAGCGGATGCCCACTCCAAAGTCGTATAAACGAGCGGCTAAAATACTCAAAACATCACTTACAACACAGGTGCGCGTAAGAACGGTACGAGGTAAAAACAAAATTGAAATTGAATTTGAAGACGAAGATGAGCTCGCTCGGATTGTGAGGATCATAGAGGATCGTTCACTGGAAGAGGCGCTTGATGCGTAAAGTGAAACAATCCGTTGCGAATTTGCTCATTCTTAGTCTCATTGCGTATCTAGTCTACAAATACGTACTAAATGATGAGGCCATACGTGCGCTCGAGTCTGCGAGGTTAAAGCTCGGCGAAAGCATGAGTTCTGCTGCAAATGAATTATCCCTTAATGGATTAAAACGAGCGCGGGACCAGCAACGAAACGAGATTGCAGCTAATCAAATGCGCACAAGAGAGCAATGGAAGAAAATCAAGAAATAGGCTATTAAACCTGATGCTTAAGCTATTGGATCTGATGCTTAAGCTGTCCACAGGAAGCATCAATGTCAGCTCCACGAGAAAGCCTCATGGTTGCCTTAACTCCTACTTTTCTTAAAGCACGGACAAAGGCATAGGCACGTGCGGGAGAAGATGGTGTCAGAGGAGAACCAGAAACTTCATTGAGGAGAATAAGATTTACATGACACAGGGTATCGCGGCAAAAAGCAACGAGCGCATCTAATTCACTATCGGTATCGTTAACACCAGAAATCAAAGCGTACTCATACGAGGGACGGCGTCCTGTGGCCTGTGAGTACGTATTCACTATGTCATGTAAATGTGTGAGCGACCAGCGCTTAACACCAGGCATAAGAATATTACGAGTATGTTGAACAGCAGAATGTAGTGATACTGCCAAGGTAAACTGCTCCGGCTCATGGCTAAACTTTGCAATCATTGGAATAACACCACAGGTAGAAACCGTAAGGTGCCGCGCCCCAATATTTAGAAAGTCCGGATTGTTGAACAAGCGTAGAGCCTTGATAACTTCATCGTAGTTAGCAAAGGGTTCACCCTCACCCATACAAACAACACTTGTAGCGCGGGTGTCAAAGTCGGCTTGTACGTGAACCACTTGAGCAAAGATCTCTTCCGCCGAAAGCGATCGATTCAGTCCCTGTGTGCCTGTCGCGCAAAATGCACACCTCATAGCACAGCCTGCCTGCGTTGAAACGCATACGCTTAAGCGGTTATCTGTCGGTATACCAACACACTCAATGGTTGTGCCGTCAAGGTAGCGAAGAAGGTACTTTCTACTACCATCTAAAGAGATTTGTCGAGCAATCTCTGTGGCTCCCCCCACGACATATTGAGTAGCAAGCTGAATTCTCAGAGCCTTAGGAATATTCGTCATATCGTCGAAGGAGGTGGCACCGAGTTTCCAAATCCACTCCTTAATTTGCTGTGCTCGAAAAGAAGGTTGGTTGAGCGCGCCGAGTACATTGGTAAGCTGAGCATGAGAGAGCGAGCGAATATCCTGCTTCAAGGAAATATCCTGTTTGATATCAGTCATGATTTCACCATGCGTTCTGTAACAGTATCTCAATGCAAAAGAGCTATCCTTATTACCAAGCTTCTTTGAGTTTACTGTAGAGCCTTGTCTAAAGGAGCAAAAATGTCACGCACCGATATTACATCACAGCGCATTGCTGTACTTACCGGTGGTTGGTCCGACGAAAGAGAAATAGCCATTACCTCGGCGCAGCACTGTATAACTGCATTGCAAAAGGCAGGTTTTAACGCAGTTAAAGAGTTCGACATTGCATCTCCAGAATTTATTGATGAGTTGATTAGAGGTAAGTTTGATGTAGCGTTCATTGCGCTTCATGGCCCATACGGAGAGGATGGCTGTATTCAAGGCCTATTAGAGATCCTCCACATACCATATACCTTCTCCGGCGTTGCTGCTTCATCCGTTGCTTGCGACAAGGCACTCGCTAAAAGCGTATACAGAAACAACGGCATTCCCACGGCACCAGATGTCACTGTACAACCTGGTCAACCCATAACGGCTGATGATATTCACGAAATATGCACAAATCTTGGTCTCCCGCTCTTTGTGAAACCAACAACTAATGGGTCAAGCTACGGAGTAACAAAGGTTACCCGCGAAGATCACATGAAGGATGCAATTGAGTTGGCAACGCGCAATGGAACATCAGCTCTTATTGAGGCAGCTGTAGAAGGGATCGAGGTAACTGTAACAGTTCTCGGAAACACAAAAGCACAGGCGCTTCCCGTAATAGAAATTGTCAACGATGATGGTTTTTACGATTTGAAAGCAAAGTACGAGCCAGCCGAGCTTCACCACATAATACCGGCACGTTTGCAACCGGAAACATACACTGAGGTACAGGATCTTGCGGTACAGGCGCATAAGGCATTGGGTTGTCGCGGTGCTTCGCGCACAGATTTCATAATCCGTGAGGATCGAACACCCATCATCTTAGAAACAAATACGATTCCAGGGATGACAGAAACATCACTCATGCCTGATGCAGCGCGTCATGCTGGTATCAGCTTTCCGGAATTTTGCCAGAAGCTTGTTGAGCTTGCGTTTGAGGACGAGTAATGCCTGAGTAAACCATGAATGCGCAAACCACGTTAGCAGTGGAGGCACAACTGAACGACCTGTTTCTACCAGATACGCCACGAGCTATACAAGAGCAATATCAGCGCTTTATTACCGAGGCGCAAGAGCAAGACTTCGGTTTACTCACTGAAAGCTTTGTAGTTCTCGATACAGAAACAACAGGACTTTCTTTTCGCTCGAGTGAGCTGATCGAAATTGCTGCAGCTCGCATATCCGGTACATCGATCTCAAAACGCTTTCACACATTTGTTCGCCCCCGCAAAGCTATCCCTCATGAAATTCAAAAGCTGACCGGTATTAGCAATGATGATGTTGCCGAGGCACCGCGTGCAAAACAAGCAGTAACGGAACTTGCCTCCTTTGTTGAAGGTATGCCTGTGTTAGCGCACAATGCTGAATTTGACCGACATTTCGTAGAAACGGTACGCTCCGCTCCAACCGTATCGGATAACTGGATAGATACCCTCATGCTGTCACGCATCGCGCTGCCGTGTCTGAGATCACACCGACTCGCAGACCTTGCTTCGGCCTTTCACTGCTCAGGGGTTTCTCATCAGGCTAGCGATGACGTCGAAGCTCTTTGTGGTGTGTGGCGCGTTATATTGTGCGGGCTGAGCGCTCTCCCTCACGATTTGCTTATCACGCTTGCCAACATGCATGAAGAGGTTGACTGGACATATCGGACGATTTTTTCCTACCTCAGCAACATTCAAAGAACTTATCCGCCCAGTGCACAACGCTTTGATCTTCTCCAGATACGCAAGGAATTGGTTCGCAAGAATGCTCAATCGGTACGTCTCGATGCTCAGGAGATTCCAGATGGGCTCAACATGCCTACAACTGCTGAGATTCGAGAAGAGTTCAGCGTGGGATCTACCGTATCCAAGATGTATGAAAGCTATGAGTGTCGGCAAGAGCAAATAAGCATGTGTGAACAGGTGTGTGATGCCCTTGCCACATCGACCCATCTAGTGGTTGAAGCGGGAACAGGCGTAGGCAAGTCAATCGCGTATCTTTTGCCTCTCGTACATGCGGCGCGGATGAACAACATTACGGTTGGTGTTGCAACCAAGACAAATGCGCTAACAGATCAGTTGGTAAACTACGAACTGCCCGCACTCAGTAAAGTGATACCTGGTGGGGTGACGTTCTTTAGCCTCAAAGGATTTGAGCACTACCCGTGCCTACGTCGGGTTATGCGGGCCTGTGAACAGGAACTTCCCCTCGACCAAGTCGCAGAGACGCGGCGTCCTCAAGAAGTTATCGAGCAGGATATGCTCAATGCATTGGCGGTTGTTCTCGCCATGGCCTGTCAACGTCCATCAGGGGATCTCGATGGGCTTGGCATCCGATGGAAGGTAATACCACGCTCAATGCTGAGCTGTAACTCACAAGAGTGTGAGCGTGCTCACTGTCCCTTTTTCTCAGAGGGGTGCATGGTACACGGCGCACGTCGACGAGCTGCTTCTGCTGACCTCGTAGTTACTAACCACTCACTACTGCTTAATAATGTAGAAGCCGAGGGAAATATACTACCGCCTATTCGTCACTGGGTTATTGATGAGGCACACTCCTTTGAGGTGGAAGCACGTCGGCAATGGGCAGTTGAAATATCTGTTACTACCTGCCGTGCGCTCTTTGAAAAACTCGGTGGCACGCGTACCGGTACTATTAGCACGCTTATAACCCAGGCAGCAATACAGGAAGGATCAACCCTTACTATTGGCTTGCTTACCAAAGCAGCCTCGAGTTTACGTGCCGCCTCGCTTGCCTGTGCCGACCTGTTTGCCGAAGTACAAGGACTTGCCGAGCTCGACACTTACAACAGCAACTACCAAAAGCTTACTATGTGGATCAGTGAAGCGCTGCGTGCGACTCCCGCATGGCAACGCGTTTCACAGGCAGGCAAGCTCGCACTTGAAAAACTAGATGTCTCGTATACCAACTTACAAGAGGCGCAGGCAGCGCTCGAAGAGATCGTTACAGACCCTACGCTTAGTCTTAGTGATGCCACGTGCCAATTGGGCAATGTACGAGATGCCCTACAACTCATCATCGAAGGCCAAGATACGAGCTATGTATATTCTGCAGCTCTTTCTCGCCTTTCACACACAGTCGAACATGAGGCCTTACGTGCCGAGAAGATCGATATTGGTTACGAGCTCTCCGAGCGTTGGCTGCCGGAGCTCATGAGCGTCATATTTACTTCAGCAACGCTTGCGGTGGGACATAACTTTTCCCACTTCAATCACTCAGTTGGACTTGATCGACTGCCATCGGAACAACACTACAGTGTGCAACTCGACTCAAGTTACGATTTTGATACACAAATGGATGTAGTTGTTTGTAAAAACCTAAGTGATCCACGCAGCGCAGGTTATGTGCACGAGCTTGAACAGGTGCTATACGACATACATGTTGCCATGGGAGGCTCAGTGCTCACCCTCTTTACTAACCGTAGGGAGATGGAGCAGGTCTTTAGTCGAGTTGAGCCACGTCTCTCAGAACAAGGTTTAGAAGTAGCCATACAGGAGCGTAGAAGCTCTACACGCCATATACAGGAACGTTTTATCCGCGAGAAATCCCTTTCACTCTTTGCACTACGTTCATACTGGGAGGGTTTTGATGCGGGTGGGGATACCCTGCGCTGTGTAGTTATTCCAAAGCTTCCTTTTTCTAATCCACAGGATCCGCTTGTACGTGAACGTGATGTACGAGAAGAGCGCGCGTGGTGGCACTATTCACTACCAGAAGCTGTGTTGTCGGTAAAACAGGCTGCTGGCAGGCTTATCCGCACTGCAAAGGATAGCGGTATATTGGTATTGTGTGACACTCGCCTTATCACCAAAGGATACGGACGTGCGTTTTTGTCATCCCTGCAAAGCTCACATCACACGCTCGTTAATCACAGCGAGCTGACAGACTACATTGCTGCGTGGCGCATACGACACGATTAGTACGTGGTGTATGTGGCACGATGGCCTGCGACGGCCTGTTAGCACGTGGCGTATACAGCATGATTGGTGCGTGGTGTGCATGGCGCGATGGCCGGTATGCGGTGCTATGTGTACATTTTATTGTTGAAACTCGTAACTTTTGTTAGACCCCATAGGGATATACGCTGGCTTTTTGGTATGATCAGTTACACTTTTATACAAGCACGCCATAGACACAGATGATACGCACCCTTGTCTTGCAGATCTTCGGAGGCACGACACATGGCCAACATTCGCGATTTCTTTGCTTATCTGAACGATAACATCACTATTGCTCCAGCAAATAGCGAAGAAGAAGTTCAGGCTTCTCACTTTATAGAGAACATTTTCAAGCAGCATGGTCTTGAAACAACAGTTCAGGATTTTTCTGCTTCTGCAGGAGGTGACTTTGCGGAAGGCGGGTTATATGTTCTCACCTTTATTGGCGTAGTGCTTGCCGGAACACAGGTCTCTCCACTCACTCCTATTGGATTTGTTATCACCTTAGTCTCAGCGGCATTACTACTCGCCCGCTTTCTCGGTAATGACATAGTAAGAGGCATCGATACGTCCACACACAGTCAAAACGTTATTGGCATTCACCGTGCCTCGGTTGACGAGGGGGAACGTGCGAACCGTCCGATTATTGTGGTAGCGCACTACGATACCCCACGGGAAAATCTGTTGTACCGCGAGCCTTTTGCTGGTTTTAGCTCCATCATGCTCCAGGCGCTACCCATCTTGCTTTTGGTCGTAACGATCCTTTCGTTCATACAGATACTCGGTTTCATTCCATCGATAGCTCGTCGAGTTGTGTGGTCCTTTGGCATCATCGGAGCGCTGCCCATTGCATTTGTGGGTGCTTCTCAGGTGAGCACCCGGTTTATGCCTTGCACTGAGGGTGCAAACGATAACAAGTCTGGCGTTGCAGCTATGCTTACAGTTATGAACCATGTGTGTCCCCAAACAAAGGAAGATGCCTCAGAAGAGGATCAGGGACACGAATCACATACACGGGACTTAGCTGCTGATCAAGAGTCAAGTTCTGATAACACAACATCGGATGTGACGGATGCAGATCGAACAGCTCCATTTGGTCGAACGCAGCCCATTGGAGAGACCGTAGAGATGGAAGCGGTTGAAGGTATACGTCATGGGGCTGAGGTATTAAATGGGCTTGGAATTTTACCCGCAAGCTGTACGGTAACCTATATCGAGCCGAAGGTGACTCGTCGAGCTCCAGTAAGAAAATCAAGTGTTGACCCGAGCTCAACCAAGGACATGACAGCTGATGAGGTGCAGGACACCCAAAGCGTACAGCAGACACAGGACACACAAAGCATCCCTGACACACAGGCCATTACTGATGAACAGCCTCAAAACACACAGAACATGAAGGATTCGAGGGATTCTCGGGATGCTGTAGCTCGACAGGATATTTCTGTACAGGCAATCCCTATAACTACAGATGGTGCAGATACCCAAGCAGAGCGTGCTGAGGGCACTACTGAAAACAAACAAGAATCTAACAAATCACAGGAATCCAAAGAGAAGACGGAACCGTTTTCTGATGTATCTGCCATACAGAGCGAAGCACCAACTAATAATTCAAGGAGATCTGTTTTAGAACGCCTACCTAATACGGTTAACAATACTTCTTCTGCCAGAGCAAGACGTCCCGTACGTACTGCGGCACAAAAGGCGGCACTTATAGACTTGGCCGACCCATCGAAAGATTCGATTGACCCTCTCGATGCGCCAGGGGATCTACCTGACTTTCAACCGCTCGAGTTGCGTTCTACGCCGCTAGTGAATCCCAATCGTTCGTCTCAGCAGGCAGTTGAAATATTGACACAACAGGCTGTTGGCACACAACAGGGTATGAGCGCTCAGGAGGGCGTGAGCACTCAGGGGGTCATGGGCGCTCAGCGTGCGGTGAACACACAGAATAGTGATCAGCAAAAGCGTAAACGTCGTGGTTTATTTAACAGGCGTAAGCGTCAAGAAGAGCAATCGATGAGCGAATGGCTGGGTGTAGACGAGGATTACAACGCTCAGTCACAGGGTCGCGAGATTGGATCTTGGGAAAATTTCAACACTCAGGACGAATCTGAGAGTACATGGAAAGGTGGGGCAGCTTTAAGTAGTCGTTTCCGCGTCATTGAAGGATCGTCTCCCACGGCAGATGAGGCTGCATCCACAACAAGTGATAGCAAAACAAAAAATGATAGCGAAACAACAAGTAGCGCGGCCAAAGAGGCTACCAACGAAGTAGAGCTTCGCGAAGTGAGTTTGTCTCTTGGAGATGATGACCTTATCTCACATGATATCTACTTTGTTGCACTTGGTGGTTCAGGCTGTGGTCATGCGGGTATGAAGGCGTTCTTAGATACGTACCGCAGAGACTGTCGCGGTGCATTCCTGTTTAACCTGAGCTGCGTTGGTGCTGGTTCGCTTACCATCCTTACAGAAGAAGGTCTCGATAACCGCCGCAAGGCAGACCGTCGTCTTGTGCGTCTTATTCGCGATACCGCTCAGGACATACATTTAGAGCTTGATGAGGGAACGATGCGCTGGGGGGATACGGACGCAACACCTGCCATGCGAACCTCTATGCGTGCTGCAACTATCATCGGCTTTGATGAAAAGAAGATGCCTGCACTCTCTCATACAAATAAGGACACTGAGGAGTCTATCGATACAAAACAGATTAATGAGGTTGCCAGTTTGGTGCTTGAAACTATTAGAAGATCCTAATCTTGGGAAGTAGCAAGTAGCAAGCACCAGGTATAGCAGGTATAGCAAGTAACTTCTAAGCACTACAGCTTCGTGGCTCTAGAGCTGTATCGCGTTGGCGTCTCGTACTTCCTGCTTGTTAGTAGTGGATGGCTGTGTAAAGGTGACCGCACATCGCCAAGGCTGCTGAGCGAATGGTGATGAGCAGGTGATAAGTGTAATGCTCTGTGTAATAGGCTCGTACGTATTGTCCTTAGTAACATGCGCGCGTTCCCATACCTGAGAAAACCACTGATTAAGCGCAGATGGAGAGCCTGTTTGTTGAAGGTAAAGCTCATCCGTTTCGTATATATGTGCCGCGCAGCTGGGCTCGAGAACCACCTCACCTGTCTCGGGTGTAAATAGATGTAAATTCCCTATACGGTTAAACGAAACTTCTTTCCAAGCAGCGCCTAACTCAGAAAACATGAGCGTAGTACCCGTGAGATGATGGCCGTATATATAGAGTTGATTGCTGGATATGAGGTTGTTTTCAGCAAGTACGATACAGCCCGTTGAAGATACATTCCCCCAAATATCATGCGTGAGGTAATACTCAACAGATTCTCGTGAGGGGTCAAGTATGGGATAGCTGATACTCGTATTGTCTACCGTGATCCAGCCGACAATGTCGGGGTTAATTGAGTGCAAATACTCCCAGTCAATAGCATCTAATACCTCCGCATCTTCTACTAACTGATCCCATGCAGTCTGCTCAACGTGAAGCCGCAAGCTCGCAAAGCTGGCAAAGGTTAGCAGCACCGCTGAACATGCCCCCAGTACACACGCCGCTATTAAGACGGTGCGTATACGTTTTGAGTAGCGACGCATGAGCTGGGGTAGAGACGTATGAGCCGGGGCGGCGACGTATGAACTTAATACCTTATGCGCCATACGCGCCATGCAAAGCGCAATGCTAGACCTACCATCAGCACAGCTACACTCCCTGCAATAACCATCCAAGAGCCCTGTCCGGTAGACGGCAGTGTTTTGGCTACTTCCGTACATAGGATGGTCTGCGCTTCATCGTATAAATCTGCATGAGAGGCGATGAGTATGTCATCCTTATACAGCCGCTCGAAGCATACGAGTTCTTGATTTGCATACGTACTTGTATCGAGAGTAAAGGTGATATCGACCGTTCCATCTGAACTTTCAGGGGTAAATTCGGTTTGAACCGACAAGGGCATTCCATCCTCATAGAGGAGGGTCGCCCCGGTAGATACAGACACCAAGGTGCTCTCTAAACGATAAGTTTCTCCAGCAATTAAGCCCTTGTAGCTCACGTTGTCAACAATTGTTGCGTGTTCTTGAGCGGGCACTTCCTTACCATTACTGCCGTTGTGTGCAGACGTAGCCAACTCTACGAGGTATATCGTTTGGTTTTCGTCGTTGATCTCGGCATGTTCAGCAACTAAACTCTCGTCACGGTATAGGCGTTGAAATACGGTTACTGCTTGTCCCGAGCTGTGCTTAGCAGGAACCTCCAGGTAAACCTCTACCTGACCACTTGTCTCTTCTGGAATCAACTCTGTTACAACGCATATAGGTTCATTTTCAACATCTAGTACTGCTTCACCACTCTCTGCGTATACCACTTCGCTTACGAGTACATAGGTAGCATCAGGCGTGAGATTTTCGTACGAAACCGTATCGATTATCGTTGTTTCAAGAGCCGCATCAGTGAGCTGTATGCCTGTTTGTTCGCTGCGCGCTGCGGTGTTCATACTGGGAAACGATATAGTCTGCTCTGTCGCAAGCGTATCGGTATGTTCAGCCAGTAAGAGATCATCTTTGTAGAGTTGCTCAAATACTACGACGTCTTGTCCTGCGAGCGCGCTTGCATCAAAAACAATCTCGATCTCTTGTACACCTGCCGTGTCTTCTGCGATAAATACGACCTCTGCAGATATGGGTACTTCCTCATCATCAACCAGTAGGGCATCGTTTTGGGGAGAGTACAGGGAGGCGACAATACGGTACTCTCCACCTACTTCAAGGTTTGTGTAGCTCACCTGGTCGATAAGTAGCGTATCAGTAGAGTTCAGCTCCTCGTTGATATTGGAGTTTCCTCCACGTGCCTGTGTGATGATTGAAGGAAGGTAGATGCTTTGCTGGGCATCGTTGATGTTGTGGTGAGCAGCAAGCAAATTACCACCCGAGTCGTACAGGCTTTGATATACCACTAAGGTGTGACCTGCCAAGTGAGAGGCGTCAAATGATACCGTAGCGGTAAATGTCCCATTCATATCTTGAGGCGTGAAGGTATATTCACAACTTACCTCGTTGCCCTGGGCATCAGTGATAAGCCCTCCGCCTGCAGCATCCACAACGGACATGCTGAGCCTGTAAGAAGCATCACTATTAAGTCCGGTGTAGCTCACCACATCGGTTATGGTGAGGTTGTCGGTGACATATCCCATCTTGCTTCCTGTTTTCTGTACCGCAGCCGATGTTGTGAGTGTAATGGGAGTGAACAGATACCCAACAAGCGTCTGATGTTCACCTCCCCCACTTGAGTCAATAAGGAAGGCTTCAAACGCATTGGGAACTCTTGAAGCCCGTGCTGCAATTTGTTGGCCAACAGCGTCGGAGTACGTAGTAGAGCCACTCACACCTATAATGTTTCGTTCAATCCATGCAGTAAGTTCACTGCTGCAGCCCAAACACGCCTCACTCACACTACCGGTGAAGGCATAGCTCACCAAAACATGGGTCATGCCGTAGTACAGATCTGCCGTCCAAGCTTGTCCGTTGAAGTAGGTGCTCGGCCACATAGACGCATCGAAACCAGGCCCCTCCCAGCCATAATATAAATAGGCAATAAGCTCACTTGTCCTATCGGGAGCACCAGTTGCACAGCGAATTTGAGAGGTAGAATACGACCCAGCTGCGGGAACCGTTGCACTTGGGACGACACAGTGAGCAACACCAGCGCCGCTATTAAGTGAAAATACGGGAATAGAACCGTAGTTATGAGCTGTAGCTCCATATTCGGACCAGTGATCCCAACTAATGCTTACCTGTGATGGATATGAAGCTGCCTGAGCTGTTGTGTAGTGAGACGACATGCCTGAAGCAAACACAGCAAGTAATCCTATTGTCAGTACAAACACAAGAAGCATCATGCTTCTCTTAGGTGTGGGGCATCGCATATGGCCTCCTTGCATAGGTTGATATCTCAAGCCTAAATAGGAGCCATGACAAGGATCTATCACAAAGCTTAATGCGCTACCACACGTGTCTATCTCATG